>CAITDZ010000215.1 GCA_903891285.1 uncultured Solirubrobacterales bacterium | reverse complement strand
CGACCACGAGGAGGCCTTCATGCGGCGCTACCTCACCCCGGAGGAGTCGAAGAAAGCCTTCGCCGATCGCGGCTGGAAGAAGATCGTCGCCTTCCAGACCCGCAACCCGATCCACCGGGCCCACGAGTACCTGACAAAGGCAGCGCTCGAGACCTGCGACGGGCTGTTCATCCACCCCCTGATCGGCAAGACGAAGCCGGGCGATATTCCGGCCGACGTGCGGATGAAGTGCTACGAGGTCCTGATGGAGGACTACTACCCCGAAGACCGGGTGATCCTCGGGGTAAAGCCGGCGAAGATGCATTACGCAGGGCCCCGCGAGGCCGTCCTCCACGCGATCATCCGCCGCAACTACGGCGCGACCCACTTCATCGTCGGGCGCGACCACGCCGGTGCCGGGGATTACTACGGCACCTACGACGCCCAGCTGATCTTCGATGACATCGACATCGACGAGCTGGGGATCGAGCCACTGATGTTCGAGCACACCTTCTGGTGCAACGAGTGCGAGGGCCTGGCCTCGGGCAAGACCTGCCCACACGACTCGGAGTCCCACCTCTTCCTATCGGGGACGAAAGTGAGGGAGATGCTCGGCAACGGCGAGATGCCGCCGCCCGAGTTCTCCCGACCCGAAGTGGCGCAGATCCTGATCGACGCCTACCGCGAAGAAGACGACAAAGACTGACCGAGACGAAAGGCAGGAAGGACTGACAATGGCCGAACAACAGGGCTACACACTCTGGTTCACCGGGCTCTCCGGAGCCGGCAAGACGACCATCTCCCACATCGTGGCTGAGGAACTTACCTCCCGCGGCTCGAAGCTCGAGATCCTCGACGGCGACGTCGTCCGGGAGAACCTCTCGAAGGGACTCGGCTTCTCCAAGGAGGACCGCGACACCAACATCCGGCGGATCGCCTTCGTCGCCGACCTGCTCTCCAGGAACGGCGTGCCGGTGATCACGGCCGCGATCTCCCCCTACCGGGAGATCCGCGACGAAGCCCGCGAGATGATGGGCGATCGGTTCATCGAGGTCTACATCGAGGCATCGGTCGACGCCTGCGCCGAGCGGGACGTGAAGGGCCTCTACGAGAAGGCCTTCGCCGGGGAGATCAAGGAGTTCACCGGGGTTTCGGACCCTTACGAGGAACCCCTGAACCCCGAGCTCACCCTGAAGACCGAGGAAGAGGAACCCGAGGAGTCGGCAGCGAAGCTGATCGCCTACCTCGAGGAGAAGGGACTCCTGCCCCCGAAGGGTTAGCGGTACCGAGTTGCCGGGGGTTCCCGCTCCGAAGGGACTTCCGAAGGGTTTCGGTAGAGGTATGCCCATGGAACGGATTTCTGAAGGCAGGGGGCCGAAGCATTGGACATCTGCTGGCCGGATGCTGGCCTGTTGCGGCCTGATCGGAGCGATCCTGGTCGTAGCGGGGCCGGTCGGTGGTGTGTCGGCCAATCCCGTGACCCCGCTGGTCGCCGACGAAGCAAGCGGCGTCATCCGGCCGATCGCATCGGCCTCACCGACGGGCGAGCAGGTGATCTCCTACCTCCGTTCGAACGAGGTGGGTCTGCCAATCCCGGGTCTGGTGTCTCGCACGAACGGTGGGTCGTTCTCCACCTTCGAGGCACTTTCAGCGACCCCGGCGCTCTCCCCGCCGACCATTGGCTTCGGTTCCGGGGGAACGGCGCTCCTCGCCTGGCACACGGTTTCGGGCACCGAGCAGACCGTTCGGCCCCAGGGTGGTCCGGCCGAAGTCGCTGACCCGGCCGGGGTCTGCTCGGGTCCGGTGGCGGTCGCGGTCTCGAACGCCGACCGAACCCTGACCGCCTGCCGGTCCGGATCCGGAACCTCTCCGGCCTGGTCGGGGGCCGTGGGACTCAGCCAGATGCCCTCTCCGACCTCCCCCGCCACAACAGTCCTACCTGCGACCGATGATCCCGAGGTAACCCCCTTCGCTGCGTGGGGCACGGACGGAACCGGGGTCGTCGCATTCGGCTACGGGGAGGCTGGACCGCCTGCCGAAGAGCGGATCGAGGCCAGGGTCTACGGGCCCGACTCCTCCTTCACCGGGACCGGGCAAGTCGGGGCGGCGACCGATCCCGAGACTCTCGAGCCGACCGGCGCTGCCGTCCTTTCCGACGGTACGGTCGCGATCACTGCCGACGGCGATGAGGGGGGTGTCCTATTCACCCGGCCTCCGGGCTCGGGAACCTCCTTCACCCGTACCGACTTGGTCGAGAACACGGCCTCGATGCCCTCGACAGACCACTTCAACCGCCTCCACTTCCTCACGTCGATCTCGACCGGATCGGAAGAGACGACCTGGTGGGTTCGGATCCTCGAGCCGGACCGCTCGCTCAGGCAGGCGATCCCGATTCCGACCGAGGGCGACTCCCCGTCGCCGGTCGAGGGTGGGCTGATCGTCTACCCAAACGGGGCCGAGGCGATCGTGATGAAGAGCTCCAAGGGCTTCTTCATCGCCTTCAGGAAGCCCGGTGCCGGGGCCTTCTCGGTACCGAGGAGGCTGGCCAGCACCACCAATGCCGAGTACGGCGCGGCGGCGAGGACGGCCGAGAACGACATCCTGCTCGCCTGGGAACGCGAAGTCACTCCGGGGAGGAGGCAGGTGATGGTCGGTGGCTGGGACGGCGGAGCGTTACCCGTAGTCCGGAAGCTGACAACACCGAAGCGGGTCCGCCGGGGTGCCCGGGCAAGGTACACCGTGGTGGCGACCGACTCGATGGGGATAGCCCGGATCACCTGGAGATTCCCCGGCGGGAGGCAGGTGGACGGTCCCTCGGTCCAGACGCGGCTGACCAGACCAGGCATGAACCGGGTCCAGGTCGCCGTCTTCGACCAGGCCGGGGGTCGCTCGATCCGGATCAGGCAGGTGAGGGTCGTGGTCCCGCGGGGAACCCGGACTCAGGGCCTCGCGGGTACCTCGGGTTCGCCGAGGCCGTAGGTGTCGTAGGCACCGAAACCGGAGAACGTCCGGTGGGTCGGGCCGTGGAAGTCCGAGGACCCGGTCGCCGCGATTCCCAGTTCGCGGGCCAGGCCGAGCAGGTGCGCGGTCTGCTCTTCGTCGTGGGAAGGGTAGAAGACCTCGATCCCGCCGAGGTCGAGCGAGCGGATCAGCTTTTCGACCTCGTCCGGGTCCTTGATGTCCCAGTAGGGGTGGGCGATCACCGGAACGCCCCCGGCCTCGCGGATCAGCGCACAGGCCTCTGCAGGGCTCGGCCACTCCCGGGAAACGAAGGCCTTCGCGCCCGGGACGAGGTACTCCTCGAAGAAGGGACCCAGGTCCCCAGTCGCACCGGCGGCCCTGGCGATGTGGGGTCGACCGATCGCGTCGGCATCGCCCGCCTCCCTGATCGCATCCTCGATGGTGACGTCGAAACCGAGTCCCTGGAGGTTCTCGATGATCCGGGCGGCCCGCTCGCGCCGGCCCTCCTGGGCCCTCTGGCAGGCCGGTTCGATCACCTTCGGATCGACCCAATAGCCACAGACGTGGAGGTCGTCGACCATCTCGTTGGCGGCCGACATCTCGATCGCCGGGACAACCTCCACCCCCAGCCGGTCACCGGCCTCGATCGCTTCGGGAACCCCGGCGACCGCGTCGTGGTCGGTCAAGGCGAGGACCGACACTCCGGCCTTGGCTGCCTCTTCGACCACCCCTGCCGGCGGCAGCTGGCCGTCCGAGACGGTCGAGTGGCT
>CAITDZ010000214.1 GCA_903891285.1 uncultured Solirubrobacterales bacterium | reverse complement strand
TTCGCCCCCGTCGCTTCCGCCAGGGGTCCCGACCAGGAGGGCGGTACTTCCTGGAGCAGTGCCACATTCCACTCGAGGCCATTCAGGACCCGGACGAACTCACCCGCGAGCGAACGGTTGACCAGGACGTAGTCACCGGAGCGAAACGACCTGCCACCGAAACGCCAGCCGACCCCCTTCTCGAACTCCCCTGGCGGGGCATCCCTCCCGTGGAAGAGATTCCAGGTCAGGACCCGGAGCGTCAGGCCGGCTTCTCTGCCACCCAGATCCGCCACAGGGCGATCACCGCGGACCCGACCAGGATCAGCCAGAACAGGGTCCCGAGTCCGGAGGACCAGAGGGTGCCGGTCCCCGCCACCGCGAGCACGAGCAGGCCGAGTGCACCGGCGAACAGGAGCCTGCGGGAGTCGTCCATCGCGAGAAGGGTGAACTCCTGGGCCCTGAGGAAGCGGTAGGCAGCCCAGGCCAGCACGGTCAGGAAGCCGAGTGAGAGCGCCTGGAAGACCGCTTCGGTGATCCGACCGCCCCCGGGCAGGAGCATCACCGCGAGCGCCAGCAGAATGATTATCAGGACGTTGCGAAGGGCAACCACGCATGGATCGTATCCCCGTTCGGGGATCGGGCCCAGGACCCGATCGGGAGCCCCTCAGGTGCGGGCGAGACGCACTGCCCGGTGGGAGATCCGCCGCGAGGCCAGCAACGCCCCAATCCCTACGAGCGCGAGGGCAGCCAGCCCTCCGATCAGGCCTCCCCCTGCGAGGGAGGTGATGCCGAAAGCGAGACCGCCGATCACTGCGGTCGCCGGAAAGGTGAGGACCCAGGCCCTGGTCACGCTCCGGGCAAGGCCCCACCTCCGCGCCGAGATTCCCCTCGCCGCCCCAGCGCCGATCACCCCGGCATTCATGACCTGAGTCGTCGAGAGCGGAAAGCCGAGCAACGATGCGACCAGGATCGTCGTCGAACTCGAGATCTCCGAGGTGAAACCCTGCGCCGGGTCGATCTTGATGATCCTCGGGACCGACTTCCCGAGCACCCGTCCGGACCCGATCGCCGTCCCCAGGGCGATCGCAGCTGCGGCGGCGAGAACGACCCATAACGGTGTGCCCTCCCCCTCGGCGAGGGCTCCGTTAGCGACCAGGGCCAGGGTGATCACACCCATCGTCTTCTGGGCGTCATTCGAACCGTGGGAGAAGGCGAGAAGGCCTCCGGAGAAATGCTGGGCCAGCCGAAAACCGCGGCCGACCGGACCGGGCCGCCTGCGTGCGAAGACCCGGTAGACCACCGCAATGAATCCGGCCCCGAGGACGAATGCAACGACCGGTGCGAGCACCGCCGGGAGCAGTGCAAGACCCACGAGTCCGCCGAGTTCTATCCCGCCGAACCCAACGGCGACGATCGTCGCTCCCACCAGGCCACCAATCAGAGCGTGGGAGCTCGAGGAGGGAAGGTCGAGGTTGCTGGTTGCGACGATCCAGGCGATCGCCCCGGCGATCCCGGCGAGCACGACCTCGAGGCCTTCCGGCCCCCGGATCGCCGAAGGATCGACGATCCTCTCGGCCAGGGTCACGGCTACCTGAAGGGTGAGGAAGGCTCCAGCGAAATTGAGCAGGCTTCCCCCGACCAGCGCCGTCTTCGGGCCGATCGCCCGGGTCGAAACCAGGGAGGAGAGAAGGGTCGGGGCGTCGAGGGCCCCATTGCTGAAACCGAAGCCGAGGGCGACGGCAACGACGAGGGCCAGGAGCAGGTCACCGTCCACCTTCGCTCAGCCGTTCTTGATCGTGATGCCCTCGAGGATGTGTGCCGCCGTCTCGGTCGCGTCGATCGCCCTCTCGAGGACGGCGAAGATGTCCTTCCACCGGATGACCACCATCGGATCTATTCCGGTCGAGAAGAGTGATGCGACCGCATCCCTGGAGACCCGGTCCCCTTCGTTCTCGAGCCGGTGGATCTCGATCCAGTAGCGCTCGAGGTTCCCGAACTCCGGAAGCTCGCCGAGGGCGGTGGCCAGCTGGTCACAGGCGGCCACGAGGATCCGTGAGAGCTCGATCGCCTGCGACATCGGTGCCTCGACCTGGTAGAGGCCCAGGTAGTCCGCAGCCTCCTCGACGAAGTCGACGATGTCATCCAGCTGGGTGGCGAGTGCGTAGATGTCCTCGCGGTCCAGGGGGGTTACGAAGGTCGAGTTCAGGCGCCGGATGATCTCGTGGGTGACCCTGTCGCCTTCCTGTTCCAGCGCGAGGATCTCCCGCCCGAGGCCGAGGTCCTCTGGCCAGCTGCCAAGCATCTCCTCGAGGGTCCTGGCTGCCTTCAGGCTGTTCGCCCCCGCCTCGGCAAACAGAGCGAAGAAGACATCGTCTCTGGGGGCGAGCAGTCCCACGGGCGATTTCGAACCTACCAGAGGTACCTGGCCCGGCCGGAGCGGCTCAGCCGACCGCCTGGGGGGTAGTCGTCGCAGCGAGAGCGAGGTGCTGCTCGCGCAGTTCCATCTGGACGTTACGCGGTTCGCCGCCCTCAGGACTGAGCCTCGACCAGGTTCCAGACGCGTCCAGAACCCATGAGTTGGTGTTGTCGGCCAGGCAGCGCTCGAGCACGTCGAGCGCCTGGGCCTTGGCGACCTCGTCCTCGACCGGGGCGACCAGCTCAACCCGGCTGTCGAGGTTTCTCGGCATCAGGTCGGCGGAACCGATCAGGACCTCGGTCTCGTCGCCCCGGGTGAAGGAGTAGATCCTCGAGTGCTCGAGGAAGCGCCCGACCACCGAGACGACCCGGATGTTCTCGGAGACGCCAGGGACCCCCGGCCTGAGGCAGCAGATTCCCCGAACGTTCAGCTCGACCGGAACCCCGGCCGAAGACGCCTCGTAGAGCGCCTCTATGCAGGCCCGGTCGACCAGGGCGTTGAGCTTGAGTGCGATCCGCGCATCCTTGCCATCGCGATGGGCCTCGATCGTCCTCCCGATTCGCTCGAGGATCCCCTCCCTCATCGTGTCGGGCGAGGCCAGGACCTTGCGGTACTGCCCGGGCCGGGCGTACCCGGTCAGGACGTTGAACATCTCAGCGACATCCGCCGAGATCTCGGGATCGGCCGTGAACAGGCCGAGGTCGGTGTAGAGCCTGGCGGTGGTCGGGTGGTAGTTACCGGTGCCGATGTGGACGTAGTTCCGGACCCGATCGCCTTCCCGCCTGACCACCAGCAGTGCCTTGATGTGGGTCTTCAGTCCCGGGATGCCGTAGACGACGTGGACGCCCACCTCCTCGAGCCGCTTTCCCCACTCGATGTTCGCCTCCTCGTCGAAACGAGCCTTCAGCTCGAGCATGCAGACCACCTGCTTGCCACGCTCCGAGGCCTTGATCAGGGAGGCTACGAGGGGGGAGTCGTCGCTCGTTCGATAGACGGTCTGCTTGATCGCCAACACGTCGGGGTCGTTGACCGCCTGGGCGATGAATCGCTCTACTGATGACGAGAAGGAGTCGTAGGGGTGGTTGACCAGGATGTCCTGCTGGCGGATCGCCGAGAACATGTCGATCGTCTCGTCCTCGTCCCCGACCAGACGGGGCGGGGTGACCGGCGACCACGGCTCGTCCCTGAGGGAGGAGTGGCCGGGGAGCCTGACGATGTCCCAGAGATCGGCCATCCCGAGCAGCGGTCCCAGCTCGAGTACCTCGTTCTGCTGGAGCTTGAGCATGTCGACCAGCTGCTCGGCAAGGGCCGGGTCCATCCCCTCGGCGATCTCCAAACGGACGACCTCTCCGAACTTCCGTCGGCGGAGTTCCTCCTGGACCGCCTCGAGCAGGTCGTCCGCCTCGTCGCTGACCGTGAAGTCGGCATCGCGGGTAACCCGGAAGAAGCCGTGGTCGACCACGTCGACCCCGGGGAAGACCATCTGGAGGTTGGCCGCGATCACCTGCTCCAACGGCACCAGGACGGTGTCGTCGCCGTCCTCGAGTTGGAGGAACCTGCCGATCAGCTCGGTCGGGACCTTGATCCGGGCGAAGACATCGGTCGAAGTCTCGGGGTCGCGGAGGGCGACGGCGAGGCTGAGCGAGAGGTTCGAGATGTAGGGGATCGGCCGACCGAGCCCGATGACCAGGGGGGTCAGGGCGGGAAAGATCTGTTGTTCGAAGCGACGATCGGCCTCCTCGCGCAGCACCGGATCGAGCTCCTCCATCGAGGAGATCCGGATTCCCTCCCCGGCGAGGGCCGGAAGGATCGAGTCGAACAGGCAGGCGTTCAACCTCCGGTCGAGTTCCAGTGTTCGATCCCTGATCGCCTCGATCTGCTCGGTCGGCGAGAGCCCGTCCGGTCCACGGGCATCGATCCCGGCGTCGACCTGGTCCCAGAGGCCGGCAACCCGGACCATGAAGAACTCGTCGAGGTTCGACGAATAGATCGCGCAGAACTTGACCCGCTCGAGAAGGGGCAGGTCGACCTGCTCGGCAACCTCGAGTACCCGCTGGTTGAAGTCGAGCCAGGAGAGCTCCCGGTTGAAGAACAGCGATGGATCCCCGTATTGACCTGTCTTGCTCACGTTCGCATCACTCCCTGACCGACCGATCTTAGTCTCTGCCGTCGGGCCGCGTGGGGGCCGGATGTAAAAGGATCGCTAACCGTCCAACGAGGCTTCGAGCGCGACCCAGACGCCCTGTCGGGCCTGCTCCAGCCAGAGTCGGCGGAACCTCTCGAACTCGATCTCGCGCCGGGCCCGGAGGTCGACCGCAGTCAGGACGAGGCCCCGGTATGCATCCCTTCCCGGAGCTGCCTGGACGAGGACAGGGTCCAGCTCACGGCTGCCCCTGCCCCGCTCCCTGATCGTGGTCGCGTCGCTCTTGATCAGCGCCGAGAGCCTGCCCTCGGCGAGGGGCAGGGTCCGGTCGCAGTCCGAGACCCCGACCAGCACCTCCTGGAGTCCCCTCGCTGCGCGCCTGGCGGTGTCGGCCTGGCCGCCCAGCGGCGACCCGGCGAGCTCGAGCACGTACCGAAGTCGGGCGGCAGCCTCGAGCGAGCGACGGACGGACTTTCCATCGACGGAGTCGAGGGCCTGCGGCACCCTCTTGCGGAGCCTGCGGAGGCGCTTCGACACGGTCTTTCGAGCCACGCCGGGTAGCTCGGAGACGACGATGAATCCGTCCCCCGGATCACTCGGCAGAGCCTCCTCGCTGCCTCCGACCAGATCTTCGAGCCTGACCCGCAGGGCCTGGAGGCGACGCTGGTCGACCGCCGTGGCCAGCAGTCGATTCGCCTCGACCCTCTCGGCATCCAGTC
The DNA here is from genome assembly GCA_903891285.1 of uncultured Solirubrobacterales bacterium. Taxonomy (GTDB): domain Bacteria; phylum Actinomycetota; class Thermoleophilia; order Solirubrobacterales; family 70-9; genus 67-14. The sequence continues at coordinate 699 of CAITDZ010000214.1, read as the reverse complement.
CCGAGACCAGCAGGTCCACCCCTGTCCGGGAGGCCTCGTCCATCTCGTTTCCCACCGCCGAGATCAGCGCGAGGGAGGCATCGAGGCTGCGCCGCCGGCCGACCGCCCGTTCGAGGTCGGCCACTTCGTCACGGGTCCCCCGGTAGTGCATCCGCTCCAGTACGGGCCTGAAGAATTCCAGCGCCGCCCCGAGCCGTCCCGAGGCGAGGAAGAGGGCATCGGCCACCGCCGGCTGATCGACATCGAGGACCGAGCGGCTCAGCTCCCCGACTTCCGCGATCCGCTGCGCTAGTACTGCTGCTGCGGCTTCACGGAAGTCGCGCTCGACCGTCTGTACCGATTCGTTCCCGGGCCTCACCCGACCAGCCTACCTTCGGTCCGGGCAGGGCAGGCCCGGCGGACCGGAGTCGGCCTCAGGTGGAGAGGGCTGGCTCCGGCTCGGCGGTGCGACCGTTCAGCTGGTCGAGGATGATTCCCTCCCGCAGGCCGCCCTTGCCTATCTGAAGTGGCATGCCGAGTAGTTCCGAAACCCTCTCGAGGATCAGGATCCCGGTCGGAAGGATCCGAACCCGAACCGGATCGAGTTCGTACAGGCGGGACACTTCTGCGACGGTCTCCCCGGTCAGGACCCTGATCCCCCGCTCGAGCGTCTCGTACTCGAGGACCGCCCCGACCATTCGGCGCAGTGAGGTCGCCGAG
>CAITDZ010000213.1 GCA_903891285.1 uncultured Solirubrobacterales bacterium | reverse complement strand
TCTGGATCCCCAACGGGACCCGAGTGAACGGCTTGAAGGTGGTCAGGCGATCGGTCGGGACCCCGAACAGGTACTTCGGGACGATCCAGGCACCGCGACGCATCGCGAGGACCGTCCGGTCGGCGATCCTCGAGGATTCGACCGCGATGTCGGTGGCGGAGTTGCCGATTCCGAGGATCAACACCCGCTTGCCATCGAGGACCTCGGGGGTCTTGTAGTCGTGGGCATGCATCTGTTCCCCGGTGAACGATTCGGAACCGGGAAAGGCCGGCTCGGGCCAGCGAGGGTTCCAGTGGTGGCCGTTGCAGACCATCAGGTCGGTGAAGGATTCGGTCCTACCTCCCTTCGGCCCCTCGACCGTGACCTCCCAACCCTCTTCGGTCGGCTCACAGGTGACGACCTCGGTCTGGAACTCGATCCTCTCCCTCAGTCCGAAGTGGTCGACGAAGTCCTCGAAGTAGGCAGCTATCTCGGCATGCCCCGGGTAGTCCGGGTAGGTGGCCGGCATCGGGAAGGCCTCGTACTGCATCATCTCCCGCGAGGTATTGATGTGAAGGGAGCGGTAGGCGGACGACATCCCGTTGTCGTTCATGTACCGCCAGTTTCCCCCGATCGCGGACCCCTTTTCGAAGCAGGTGAAATCGATCCCCCGCTCGGCGAGGCTCTGACAGGCGGTGATCCCCGACGAACCGGCCCCGATCACGCAGACCCGGGGTTCGCGCTTACCCCCCTGGCCGATCTCGCTGGTCAGAGTCGCGGATTCCACCGGATCAGGTTACCGCGGCCTAGGGGTCAGTCAGCCTTGGCTTCGGTTGCTGCATCGACCTCAGCCGAGATCTCCTCGATCTCCTCGGCAAAGGCCTGGCCGAACCCGTCCGCATCGCCGTTCGTCGCGGTCGCATCCGCCTCGAGCAGGGCCGCCTCCTCGGGCGGGGTGAACGGCTCGGCCGGTTCGACCGTGATCGAGCGGTAGTGCTTCAGCCCGGTCGCCGCCGGGATCAGCTTGCCGATGATCACGTTCTCCTTGAGTCCGACCAGCCGGTCGCGCTTGCCCTCCATCGCGGCATCGGTCAGAACCTTGGTCGTCTCCTGGAACGAAGCCGCCGAGAGGAAGGACTCGGTCGCCAGCGCAGCCTTGGTGATCCCGAGAATCCTCTCGGTCCCCTTGGCGACGGTGCCGCCGTCATCCTTGGCCTCCTTGTTGATCTCCTTGAGATCGTGGCGATCGACCAGCTGTCCGGGCAGGAGTTCGGTCGATCCCTTGGTATCGATCTCGACCTTCTTCAGCATCTGCCGGACGATGATCTCGATGTGCTTGTCGTCGATGTCGACGCCCTGAGCCTTGTAGACCCTCTGGACCTCGGCTACCAGGTACTGCTCGACCGCGGTGCGACCGCGGATCGAGAGTACGTCGGCCGGGTAGAGCGATCCCTCGTTGAGCTGGTCACCGGGCTCGACCTTGTCGCCCTTCTTGACGAGGAGTCGAGTCCGGGGCGGGAAGGTGTACTCCTCCTCGTCGCCCGTGGAGGTCAGGACCGAGACCGAGGTCTGCTTGTCGGTCTCCTCGACCGAAACCTTCCCGGCAACCTCCGCCATCACGGCCAGGCCCTTCGGCTTGCGTGCCTCGAAGAGCTCGACCACCCGGGGGAGACCCTGGGTTATGTCCTGGCCGGCGACGCCACCCGTGTGGAAGGTGCGCATCGTCAGCTGGGTTCCCGGCTCGCCGATCGACTGGGCAGCGATCGTCCCTACCGAATCGCCGATCTCTGTCAGCGATCCGGTGGCCGGCGCGACCCCGTAGCAGTGGCGGCATACCCCGTGCGGAGCCTCGCACTTCAGTGGCGAGCGGACCGGGACGACTGCGTCCCCATCACCCTCGTATGCCTCGCTGATCTGGTCGAGGTCCTCCTTGGTGATCACCTGGTTGCGCTTGAGCAGCTCGCGACCACGCTTGGTCTCGAACTTCGAAGCGGCCAGTCGGCCGATCAGGTTCACGTTCGGCATGCCGCTGTCGTCGAAGACGGACATCTCGATCGAGTCCTTGGTCTTGCAGTCGTCGATCCGGACGATCACGTCCTGAGCCACGTCGACCAGTCGCCTGGTCAGGTAGCCGGAGTCGGCCGTACGCAGGGCCGTGTCGGCAAGACCCTTCCGGGCGCCGTGGGTCGAGATGAAGTACTCGCCGACCGAGAGACCCTCGATGAAGTTCGACTTGATCGGCCGCTCGATGATCTCACCCTTCGGGTTGGCCATAAGGCCACGCATTCCGGCGAGCTGGCGAATCTGCTTGAACGAACCGCGGGCACCGGAGTTGGCCATCATGAAGATCGGGTTGAGCGGATCGAGGTTGTCTTCCATCGCCGCACCGACTTCCTCGGTCGCCTCGTTCCACTTCTCGGTCACCTGGCGATGGCGCTCCTCGGCGGTGTGCCAGCCCTCGTCGAACTCCGACTGGATCCGGGCGGTGTCCTCCTCGTAGCGCTCGATGATCTCGTCCTTCTGGGGGGGCGGGATGACGTCGTTCTTCGAGACGGTAATCCCGGCGCGCGAGGCGAACTGGAAGCCGAGGTCCTTGAACGAGTCGAGGACCTGGGATACCGCCGGGGCACCGTAGGACTCGACCAGCCAGCCGACCAGGTCGTTGATCTCGCGCTTCTTGAGCGATTCGTTGACGAAGCCGTACTGTGACGGATCGAACTCGTCACCGAGCGCGGTTGCCAGCGCCCGCTCGATCCGGTCGTTGAAGATGATCCGGCCGACCGTGGTCAGGAAGTGGTCCTCACCCGGGCGCCTGTACTCGGCGTAGTCGTGGATCCCGACCAGCCCGTTCTCGTAGGCGAGCTCGGCCTCCTGTGCGGTCTTGAACGGGTGCGGGGGCGGCTCGAGCGAGGACGGATCGATCTCACCCACGTCGCCTTCGCAGAAAGTCAGGTAGTAGAGGCCGAGCACCATGTCCTGGGTCGGGGTGGCGAGCGGCGAGCCGTTCGCCGGCGAAAGGATGTTGTTCGACGAGAGCATGAGGATTCTCGCCTCCGCCTGGGCCTCGGCCGAGAGCGGTACGTGGACCGCCATCTGGTCACCGTCGAAGTCGGCATTGAAGGCCGCGCAGACCAGGGGATGGACCTGGATCGCCTTGCCCTCGACCAGGATCGGCTCGAAGGCCTGGATGCCCAGTCGGTGGAGGGTCGGTGCGCGGTTCAGGAGCACCGGGTGCTCCTCGATCACCTCTTCGAGCACGTCCCAGACCTCGGGAACCATCGACTCGACCATCTTCTTGGCCGCCTTGATGTTCTGGACGGCTTCGCGCTCGACCAGCTGGGCCATGATGAACGGCTTGAACAGCTCGAGCGCCATCAGCTTCGGCAGGCCGCACTGGTGGAGCTTGAGCGACGGCCCGGCGACGATCACCGAGCGGCCGGAATAGTCGACCCGCTTTCCGAGGAGGTTCTGGCGGAACCGGCCCTGCTTGCCCTTGAGCATGTCGGAGAGCGACTTGAGCGCCCGGTTGCCGGGGCCGGTCACCGGGCGGCCGCGCC
>CAITDZ010000212.1 GCA_903891285.1 uncultured Solirubrobacterales bacterium | reverse complement strand
CGACCGGCCGGGCCGGCACCAATCGATGATCATCCGCAAGACGGAGGAGCAGATCGAGGAGATGGCCGCAGCCGGCGACCTCCACGCGCGCTGCATCGCGATGCTCCGGTCGAAGATCGCCCCGGGAGTGACCACGGCCGAGCTGGACGAAGCGGCCGAGCGGTTCATCGTCTCGGGAGGGGGTATTCCCACCTTCAAGGGTTACCGGGGCTTCCCCGCCTCGATCTGCACCTCGCCCAACTCCCTGGTCGTCCACGGGATTCCCGGTGCGTACGAGCTCGAGGAGGGCGACGTAATCTCGATCGATGTCGGGGTGACGCTGGACGGGTGGATCGCTGACGGTGCCTTCACGGCCCCGGTGGGGACGGTCGATCAGGAGACGGCGCGTCTGCTCGAGGTGACCCACCAGGCGCTCCGCGATGCGGTCGGCAAGGTCGAGCCCGGGAACCACATCGGTGACATCTCGAACCAGGTGCAGACCACCGTCGAGTCGGCCGACTTTTCGATCATCAAGTCGTTGGTCGGTCACGGGATCGGTCGCTCGATGCACGAGGAACCACAGATCCCGAACTACGGGCCGGCCGGGAAGGGTCCGGAGATTGAACCCGGGATGGTCTTTGCGATCGAGCCGATGGTCAATGCGGGCGGCCCCGGCGTCTACATCGCCGACGATGGTTGGTCGGTCTTCTCGGAGGACGGCTCGATGGCTGCCCACTTCGAGTACACGGTTGCCGCCACCGAAGAGGGTCCGAGGATCCTCACGCCCTGGGACGAAGAGTGAGCGTTTTCGGCCTGCGTGCTATTGTTTCCGGTCGCCCTCAGGGGCAGTTCTTCGCGCCCGAAGTCCGACTAATGGGACTCTCGGGAGATCTCTCCAAAAGGATTGTGGATCGTTGAAGGTCCGGGCCTCGGTAAAACCGATTTGCGAGAAGTGCAAGATCATCCGTCGTCGCGGACGGGTGATGGTGATCTGCGAAAACCCGCGTCACAAGCAGAGGCAGGGCTAGTCGGATGGCACGAATCGCAGGGGTAAACCTCCCCCCGAACAAACGGGCCGAGGTCGGCCTGACCTACATCTACGGGATCGGCCGAACGACTGCCGGCAAGCTGCTCGACGACGCGGGAATCTCGCGCGACACGCAGATCAAGGACCTGACCGAGCAGGAGGAGATCAAGCTGAGGGACGCGATCGAGGCCCTCGAGGTCGAAGGAGACCTCCGACGCGATCGTTCCCAGAACGTCAAGAGGCTGATGGAGATCGGTTCCTATCGTGGACTCAGGCATCGTCGGGGCCTGCCTGTTCGTGGCCAGCGAACCAAGACCAACGCCCGGGCACGGAAGGGTCCGAAGAAGACCACCGTTACCGGCAGGAAGAAAGCGCCGGCCCCCAAGTAGGGCGGTCGTGAGCAGCCGGAGGAATCGAGCGAATGGCAGACGAGAAACCACAGAAGCCCAAGGGCAGGCGCCGTGCGAAGAAGAACGTCGCGATCGGCCAGGCGCACATCAAGAGCTCCTTCAACAACACGATCGTCACCCTGACCGATCTGGAGGGCAACGTGATCGCCTGGGAGTCGGCCGGGAGCGCCGGCTTCAAGGGATCGAGGAAGTCCACCCCGTTCGCCGCCCAGGTCACGGCCGATGCCGCGGCCCGCAAGGGCATGGAGCACGGCCTCCAGAAGGTCGAGGTTTTCGCCAAGGGCGCCGGCTCGGGCAGGGACACCGCAGTCAAGTCGCTCCAGGCGGCCGGGCTCGAGGTGACAGGCGTTCGGGACGTAACCCCACAGGCCCACAACGGCTGTCGGCCGCGCAAGCGGCGTCGCGTCTAGGGCCAGTAACCGAGACTTAACCGAGAGGGGCCGAGAGGCCCACCCTGACAAAGAAAGACGAAGGATCAAGACCCAGAGATGAGCACCGACTTCCAGGTTCCCAAGATCACTGCAGAGACGATCGACGATACGAAGGGTTCGTTCGCGATCGAGCCCCTCGACAAGGGCTTCGGCTACACCTACGGCTCGAGCCTTCGTCGCGTGCTGCTCTCATCCCTTGCCGGCGCCGCGGTCACCTCGGTACGGATCGAGGGGATCTCCCACGAGTTCTCGAACATCCCCGGAGTCAAGGAGGACGTCACCGACATCGTCCTGAACCTCAAGGACCTGGTGATCCGGATGCACACCGACGCCGACTCGGTCGAGGCACCGCTCGTGGTGACCGGTCCCGGCGACGTGACCGCCGGCGACATCGACCTTCCTGCGGGGGTCGAGATCCTCAATCCGAAGGCTCCGATCGCGACCCTCGAGAAGAAGGTCAAGCTCGAGATGTACCTGACGATCGGGAGGGGTCGCGGCTACCGGCCGGCCGAGGAGAACAAGGACGAGGACCAGCCGATCGGGGTCATCCCGATCGACTCGATCTTCTCCCCGATCAGGCGGGTCTCCTACACGGTCGAGGCAGCCCGGGTCGGTCAGCGGACCGACTTCGACAAGCTGACCCTCGATCTCGAGACCGACGGCTCGATCGAGCCGAACACTGCCCTGAGGGAAGCCTCCGAGATCCTGATCAAGACCCTGGCGATCTTCACCGACCCGGATCGGGTCGAGGAGCTGACCGCGAAGGAGCCGGTGATCGAGGCGGTCGAGGCCGACGTAGCGATCGACGCCGGCCCCGATGGCGACATCCTGATCGACGAGCTGGAGCTGAGTGTCCGCTCATACAACTGCCTCAAGCGGGCCGGGGTCGAGACGATCGGCCAGCTGGTCACCAAGTCGGAGTCCGAGCTCCAGGCGATCCCGAACTTCGGCCAGAAGTCGATCGAGGAAGTGATCGACACCCTGAAGGATCGCGGCTACCAGCTCCGGGGCGCCTGATCCGGAAGCAGGGACCGACCGGATGCGCCACGCGAAGAAGAGGAACAAGCTGGGTCGCGACTCGGCCCACCGCAAATCGCTCCTGATGAACCTGTCGCGGGAGCTGATCCAGCACGAGCGGATCAAGACCAGCCAGGCCAAGGCCAAGGCGGCCAAGCCCGAGGTGGAGAAGCTGGTTACGCTCGCGAAGCGGGGCGACCTCCACGCCCGCCGCCAGGCTCTGGCGACCCTTCGCCAGGACAAGTTCCTGGTCCACAAGCTGTTCGAGGAGATCGGTCCCCGCTACGCGGACCGGGAGGGCGGCTACACCCGCATCGTCAAACTCGGACCACGCCGGTCGGACTCGACCGAGATGGTCTTCCTCGAGTTCGTCTGAGGGGCGGCCTGGGGGCCGGGCAGTGACCTGGCGGATCGACCTTGGCTACGACGGGCTACCGTTCCGCGGATGGGCATCCCAGGATGGCCAGTCGACGGTTCAGGGGGAGCTCGAGGCCGCACTCGAGACCCTGCTCGGTGAGCCGGTCTCCCTGACGGTCGCCGGAAGGACCGATGCCGGCGTCCATGCCCTCGGCCAGGTCGCGAGCTTCGAGTTCGAAGGCGAGATCCCCGAGGACGCCGTTCGGAGCCTGAATGGACTCACCCCCCGAGCCATCTCGGTCGGTTCGATCGAGCGGGTCGGGGACGGCTTCGACGCCCGGCACGATGCCCGCTCCCGGACCTACTGCTATCGGCTATTGGCCCGACCGGAACCGAGTCCATTCGTCGAGGGGCGGGCCTGGTGGGTTTCCGGACCACTCGACCGGGGAGCGCTCGATCGGTGTGCTGCCGCCCTGGTCGGTGAACACGACTTCACCGCCTTCACGCCGACCGACACCTACCACCAGAGGTTCGAGCGGGTGATCGAGTCTGCCACCTGGATCGAAGAAGCGACCTTCAGTCGGCCTGGCGGCGGGGATGCTGACCCTGGGATGCTCCAGTTCTGGATCACCGGGGACACCTTCATGCGGAGCATGGTCCGGGTCCTGGTCGGCACCATGGTCGAGGTCGCCTCGGGTGCAACCGAGGAGGAGGATTTCGTCCGCCTCCTGGGTGGCGCACCGCGGACTGAGGCGGGCCAGACGGCCCCGGCTGCGGGCCTCTACCTGGTCGAAGTCGGTTACTGATCCGGGCCGCCCCCTGCCATATCCTTGACTGGTGAAGATCCTCGTAACCAACGACGACGGGATCGGCGCCAGTGGTATCCAGGCACTCCGCCGTGAGCTGAGGCAGCTGGACGGAGTGACCGTCGACCTGATCGCCCCCGACTCCAACCGGAGCGCCTCGGCCCGGAGCATCACCACCCGCTCGCCACTGACCGTCGAAGAGGTCGAGTTCGATGACGGTGATCTCGGCCACGCGACCGACGGCACACCGGTCGACTGTGTCAGGTTCGCTGAGGTTGGCCTCCTCGGGGAGCGCCCGGACCTGATCGTCTCCGGGATAAACCACGGCCTCAACCTGGGGGACGACGTGACCTACTCGGGAACGGTCGCGGCTGCCTTCGAGGGGGTAGTGCTCGGCATACCGGCGATCGCGGTCTCGCAGCAGTCGAGGGAGATGGAGATGGATTACGGCCCGCGCCGGGACTACGACTTCGATCTCGGTGCCAGGTTCACGGCATCGGTGGTGAGGGAACTCGCTGAGCACCCGCTTCCCGAGGGCACCCTGCTCAACATAAACGTGCCCGGGGGTCAGCCGGATGGGGTGGAGGTGACCAGGCTGGGCAAACGCCTCTACCGCGACGAACTCGAACTGGTCGACGGGTCGGATCCAGGTTCGGGCAGGCGGACCTATCGGATCTACGGCTACGAGCCCGGACTCGACGACGAACCAGGGACCGACGTCGGGGCGATTGCCCGTTCCCGGCTCACGGTCACCCCACTCCACCTCGACCTGACCCACCACGGCAGCATCGAGGGCCTCAGGCAGCGCGATTTCGAAAGGGTCCTGGAGGGCTCGCTTGGCTAGAGGGGAGGGCGCGGGTACCGACGGTGACGAACCGGTAGAGCGGCGGATAGCGGCGCTCCGCGAGGAGCTCAACCACCACATCTACCTCTACTACACGAAGGACAGCCCCGAGATCTCCGACGAGGAGTACGACGAGCTCTACGCCGAGCTGGTCGGACTCGAAGGTGAGAACCCTGAGCTGATCTCCGGCGACTCCCCGACCCAGAGGGTCGGGGCACCACCGAGCGAGGGGTTCGAGCCGGTCGAGCACGCCCTGCCGATGCTCTCACTGGCCAATGCCCGGACGGCCGAGGAGATGCTCGCCTGGGAGAAACGGATCCGGACCCACCTCGAGCGTGAGGGAGTCGATCCCGGTCCGATCACCTACGTCACCGAACCGAAGATCGACGGCCTGGCGATCTCGCTCACCTATGAGGATGGAAGTCTGGTCCGGGGGGCGACTCGCGGTGACGGACGTGTCGGCGAGGACGTGACCAGGAACATCGAGACGATCGCCGGGCTGCCGAAGGAGATCGCCGATGCCCCTCCGCTGCTGGAAGTGCGCGGGGAGGTCTACCTCCCCCTCGAGGCCTTTGCCGAGTTGAACGAGCGAAGGGTTGCCGAGGGGGAAGCCGCCTTCGCCAACCCGAGGAATGCGGCTGCCGGCTCGATCAGGCAGCTCGATCCGAAGATCGCTGCCGAAAGGCCGCTTGCCGTGTGGGCCTACGGGATCGGGGCGACCGAGGGGATCTCCTTCGACAGCCACTCGGACGAGATCGAGTGGCTGCGTGCGGCCGGCTTCCCGGTCAACCCGGATATCGCCGGGAACGGGACGATCGAGGAGGTCCTCGAGCGGTGCGAGTGGTGGCGGGACCGCCGTGACGACCTCGACTTCGAGATCGACGGGGTGGTGGTCAAGGTCGACTCGCTGGCGCTCTGGGGGGCCCTCGGGGCAGCCGGTCGGGAACCGCGCTGGGCGATCGCCTGGAAGTTCCCTCCGTCGACCGCGACCACCCTGCTCAGGGAAGTCGACTGGAACGTTGGTCGGACCGGCCACCTCGTCCCCTGGGCACTGCTCGAACCGGTCCGGGTCGGTGGGGTGACGGTCTCGACTGCGACCCTCCACAACGAAGAGGATCTGGCCCGAAAGGACGTCCGGGCGGGCGATGAGGTGATCGTCCTGAGGGCCGGTGACGTGATCCCCCAGGTCGTCTCGGCGGTGACCAGTGATCGGCCCAAGGGGCGCCGCAGGCCGAAACCCCCGGCTAGATGCCCGGCCTGCGGCACCGAGACGGTCAAGCCGGAGGACTCCGTATTCACGATCTGCCCGAACCACAGGGGCTGCCCGGGACAGGCCTTCCAGCACCTCAAGCATTTCGTCCACCGGGGGGCGATGGACATCGAGGGGCTCGGCGAGAAGCAGGTCAAGCGGCTTCTCGACGAGGGGATGATCGCCGACGTCGCCGATATCTACACCCTCGAGAAGGACCGACTCGCTGAACTAAGCGGAATGGGCGAGCTGTCCGCCTCGAATCTGGTTGCCGAGATCGAACGCTCGAAGGAGGTTCCATTCCCGAGGGTTCTGTTTGCCCTCGGTCTGCCCGGGGTGGGGGCGGTCACGGCGGAAGCCCTTGCCGAGGAGTTCGGTGACATCGATGCGATCAGGGAGGCCGACCCGGAGGAGGTCGAGAGGACCGAGGGGGTCGGTCCGGTGATGGCACAGCAGATCAACGAGTCGCTGGCCGACGGGAAGACCTGGGAGATCATCGAGAGGCTGAAGGGCTACGGCCTCAAGCTTCGCCTGGAGGAGGGTGAGCGCCGGACCGAAGGTGGGCCGCTCGAAGGGGTTACGGTCGTCTTGACGGGCACCCTGCCGGACCTCTCTCGGGACGAGGCAGCGGCCCTGGTCAAGGCGGCCGGCGGAAAGGTGACCGGTTCGGTCTCGAAGAAGACCGACTTCCTGGTGGCCGGGGACAACGCCGGCTCGAAGCTCTCCAAGGCGGAGTCGCTCGGCGTTCCGGTTCTAGATCGCGAGGGGCTGGACCGGTTGCTGGCCGGTGACCGGACCCCGGGGGATTAGAGCCCGGCGACCAGGGCCGCGATCCTGTCCTGAGCGGCCCGGGCGTCGTAGGTATTGCTAACCCCATTCATCAGGATCGAGAAGGCAAATCGCCTGCCTGACCGGTTGAAGCAGTAGCCGGAGAGGGCGCTGACCCCGGTCAGGGTTCCGGTCTTGGTCCGGCAGCGTCCCTCCGCTGCGGTCCCCCGCATCCGGTAGGCGACCGTTCCCTCACGACCGGCGATCGGCAGCGAGCGGTAGAAGGGACCCCACCAGTCCTTCTCCCTCGCATTGACCAGGAGTCGGGCGATCGCCTCGGAGCTGGCCCGGTTGGTCACCGTAAGGCCAGACCCGTCGATCGGGTCCACGCTCGCCCCGAGAGAGGCCGCAAACTCACGGACGACCCGGGCGCCGGCCCGCGTGCTCCCACCCCTGCCCTCGGTGGCGCCCAGAACCTTGACGAGCATCTCGGCGAAGAAGTTGTTCGAGTAGAGGTTGGTCACATCTGCCATCCAGGCCATGTCCTCGGATTTCTCGATTGCGAGTGGCCGCGACCGAAGCGCGATGTTGGGTGTCTTGCGAAGGGCAACCCGGTCGGTTACCGCGACACCGCGTTTCCTGAGGCGCTTGGCCAGGGTCCTGGCGGCCAGGCGGGCAGGACTCGAGCTGAATTCGGAGAGCCCGGCTCCGGTGAACCCTGCGTTTATAGAGAGACCCGACAGCGGACCGATCCAGGGGCTGGTTGCGTAACCGGAGTCCGCCACCCCCCGCAGCGAGTCGAAGACCGACTCGTCGCCATAGACCCGACCGGTGACCCGTTTCAGCCCGGCCCTCCTTGCCTGAAGGGCGAGCGAATCGATGTCGGTACCCGCCCCACCCAGGTAGTCCTCGAGAAAGGGCCCGGTTCCGAGTGCCGGATCGCCTCCACCCTTCAGGTAGAGGCTGCCCTGGAGCGTTCCTTCGGGATCGATCGTACCGTCGGTGAACAGCCTGGTCTGGACGCGGTAGGAAGGTCCGAGTCGGCCGAGCACCGCCGCCGTGGTCAGGATCTTGGTATTCGAGGCGAGCGATCGGGCACGACCGGGGTTGAGCGCACAGGCGGTCTCACCGGATCCCAGTTCGAGCACGACCAGCGATGGTGCCGAGTTACCCTTGCCGGCCTGTCGGCGCATCGCCTTACAGGAGCCGGCCACCGAGCGGGAGGTAGCAGGAGAGGCGATCGGTGCGACCGGAGTCACGGCGGGTCGATCCGGATTGGGCAGGGGGCGGTCGGGGCTGGCGGCCGAGATCCCCGGCAGCAGGGCAGGCACCACCAGCGCAGCCGGGAGCAATCCCGCCGCGAGAAGCCTGCCGAGGTCCCGCGTCATTGCCTTCATGGCCCCGATGAATCTAACCGGGAGTCCGGGTCTCCGCTCTGGATAACGATTCCCGAAGCATCGATTTCGTCCATCGCCTCGCTGGATCGGAGCTGCCCATCCCCCCTTCAAGGCGAGCTACCCCTCCCTCCGCCCGTCCCGTCGGATTGGCATACTGAGCGGGATGGGCAAGGTCGTCGACATCGACCGGCGTCCGAAGCGGCGCGGGTCGAAAAGGCGTAAGCGTCCCTCGAAGACCGCACTGGTCCTCGGGGGTGGTGGACTGACCGGCGGGACCTACGAGATCGGGGCGCTCCGGGCCCTCGACCTGCTCGCGGTCAACGCCGGGGTGAACGACTTCGACATGTATGTGGGAACGAGCGCCGGGTCGTTCGTCAGCACGATGCTCGCAGCCGGGGTGACCCCGGACGAGATGTTGCGCGTCCTCACCGAGGAGGAGGGCGCACCGATCGAGCGGATGACCCAGAACACGATGCTCCGACCGACCTTCGGCGAGTACGCGAGGCGGGCGGTCTCGCTGCCGGCCCACCTGGCAGGCATGGCCCGCAACATGATCCCCAGGGCGAGGGACATCTCGGTGATGGACGTCGGCTGGGGCCTGGCTGAGCACCTGCCGACCGGCCTGTATTCGAACGAGGGGATCGAGGGCTACGTCCGTGAGGCCCTTGCAACCCAGGGGATCAACGATTCCTTCGATTCGCTGCAGCGGGACCTCTACATAACGGCAACCGACATCGATTCCGGCGAGCGGGTGGTACTCGGGGAGCCCGAGGGATCGTGGAGCGGCGTGCCGATCTCCAAGGCGGTCCAGTGTTCGACCGCCCTGCCGCTGGTCTACGAGCCGGTGGAGGTGAACGGACGGGTCCTGGTAGATGGTGGCATCTACTCGACGACAAACGTCGACGTGGCCGTCGATCGTGGGGCCCAGTTCATCGTCGTGGTCAATCCTCTCGTCCCTCTCGTGAATGATCGTGAGGATGGAATCCCGACGCCTGGGGGGAGGGAGGTAAGGCGGATCGCCGACATGGGCCTTCCGGCGATCGCCAACCAGACCTTCAGGCTCCTCGTCCACCAGCGGTTGAAGATGGCAGTCCAGTTCTGGAACGAGAAGTACCCGGGAGTCGACATCCTGCTGATCGAGCCCGAGATGGACGACGAGCTGATGTTCGGTACCTCGATCATGGACTACTCGAGCCGTCTCGCCGTCGCAGCCCACGGCTTCGAGTCGGTGACGGCCCGCTTGGCCGACAACTACGACGAGTTCAAGCAGATCACCGAGCGCCACGGACTCGAGATATCGGCGACGCGGCTCAGGAAGGTCATCCGTACGGTCAAGGAGCAGGAGTCGAGCGAGGCCTCGGTCTGGCGTCGGATCTTCGACCAGACGACCGGTTCCCTGCTTCGCCAGACCGGGGCAGATCGGACCACCGGCTGAGCCGGGCGGCCCCGGGCACCAGCCCTATTTCGCGTAGAGCTCTTCGATCTCCGCCGAATGGATCTCGGCGATCACCGGCCGCTTGAGCTTGAGCGTCGGGGTGAGCTCACCGGCCTCCTGGGTCAGATCCTCGGGGAGGAGCTTGATCTTCTTGACCTGCTGGACTGGGGCGAGATCCCTGTTCACATCGTCGACGTGGGCCTCGATCGAGGCAACGACCTCCGGGTCGCGGTAGAGCTCGGCCGGGTCCTTGCCGTTTTCCTGCGCGTAGGTGACGGCGGCCTCGGGGTCGATCGTCACCAGGGCGACCAGGTAGGGCCGCTTGTCGCCGATGACCACGCACTGGGCGACCAGCGGGTGGCGCTTGACCTGCGCCTCGATGTTCACCGGGGTGATGTTCTTGCCACCGGCGGTGATGATGATCTCCTTTATGCGACCGGTGATCGAAACGAATCCGTCACTGTCGATCGTCGCGATGTCGCCGGTATGGAGCCAGCCGTCCCGGATCGTCTCGCGAGTCGCCTCCTCGTTCTTGTAGTAGCCCTTGAAGACGTTCGGGCCCTTGACCAGCAGCTCACCCTCGTCGGAGAGCTTCAGCTCGACCCCGGGGAGGGCCCTGCCGACGGTCCCGACCTTCGAGTTGCCCGGAAGGTTGGTCGTGCCCCCGGTCGAGGTCTCGGTCATCCCCCAGGCCTCGTAGACCGGAACCCCGGCCGCGTGGAAGAAGGTGATGATCTCGGGGTCGATCGGTGCTGCACCGGTCAGGGCCAGTTCGACGTTGCCTCCGAAGATGTCCCGGACCTTGCTCAGGACGAGCTTGTCGGCGATCCCGTGCTTGATCTTGGTCAAGGCTCCCGGCTCCCGGCCGGCCTCGACCGCTTCGTTGTACTCGGTACCGACCCCGATCGCCCAGTTGAAGATCGCTCCCTTCAGTCCCCCTTCGGCCCCGCCCGCCTTGGCGATGTCGTGGACCTTCTCGAAGATCCGGGGCACCGATGGGAAGTTCTCCGGCCTCACCTCGGCCAGGTTGGGGATGATCTTGGCCGAATCGCGCTCCCAGTAGGCGAGACAGCCGCCGACGTCGATCACTCCGTACTGGAGCAGAAGGGCGAAGACGTGGGCGAGCGGCAGGTAGATGTAGGTCTTCTCACCAGGCCCGAGGATGTCGACCTCGTCGGCCATGTCGAGCATCGCCCGGTAGTTCCCATGGGAGATCAGGCATCCCTTGGGCGGCCCGGTGGTGCCGGAGGTGTAGACGATCTTGCAGAAGTCATCCGGGGTGACCTCGGAGATCCTCTGCTCCAGTGCTGCCCGGTCCCCGTCGGCCCCCTTCTTCTCTAGCTCCACCATCGTGGTCGCGTCCTCGGCCGAGCCGGTCATCATCACGATTAGCTCGAGCTCCGGGAGGGAGTCCCGGATTTCCCGGACCTTGGCCAACTGGGACTCGTCTTCGACGATCACCACCCGTGATCCGGAGTGTTCGAGCACGTATTGGCACTCGGCGGGCGAGTTGGTCTGGTAGATCGGGACCACCGTCGCCCCGGCGGACATCGCACCGAGGTCCGCGATGGTCCACTCGGGTCGGGTGTTGCCGAGGATCGCCACCCGGTCGCCACGCTGGACCCCCCAGTCCATCAGGCCGAGGGCCAGGTTCTCGACCCGTGTCAGGGCCTCGGAGAAGGTGGTCGTCTGCCAGGTGCCGGCGTCCGTCTTGAACATGAAGACGTCGGCGCCCGGACGCTCTGCTGCTGCGACCGTGAGCAGGTCGGCCAGGGTGTTCGACTTCGTGGTGGCTGTCGCGGTGGTGGTCAACGGGTCTCCCTTCGTCACGTTTTCCAGTCCCCCTGGGCGGCGGTGACCCCTCTAAACCGGATTCGGGATGTCGATGAACTCCTCCTCGACCCCGAACTCCTGGGCCACCAGCAGCCCGAGATTCCTTATCCCGGGCACCTCGGTCGCGTAATGACCGGCCGCAAGGAAGTTTATCCGGCCTTCCCTTGCATCGGCCATCACGTGCTCGGCCGGCTCCCCGGTGACAAGAGCATCCAGACCGAGCGCGATTGCCTCGTGGACGGCAGAGGCAGCTGCACCGCTGACCACTCCGAGCGTGCCGACTGGATCCGGCCCGGAATCGAAGGTCAAGGGTTCCCTGCCCCCGGTCGCTCCGCGTACCCGGTCGACCAGCTCGGCCAGGGCCAGGGGCTCGGGAAACCGGCCGACCATCCCGACGAAACTCCCCTTGGCCTCTCCCAGTCTGGCCGGTTCGGGCTCGGCCCCGAGCTCCCGGCAGAGCAGGGCGTTGTTCCCGGTCACCGGGCTGGCATCGAGCGGCAGGTGGTAGGCGGCTATCGAGAGGTTGGCTTCCAGGGCTGCCTTCAGCCTCGCCGCCATCGGTTCGGTCAGGGCCCTCGGGTGGAAGTCCCAGAACAGGCCGTGGTGGCAGATCAGGAGCTCCGCCCCGGACTGGATGGCAGCCTCGATCGACTCCAGATGGGCCGACACCGCCGTTGCAACCCTGGCCACCTCCCGGGACCCAGGGACCTGCAGGCCGTTGGG
>CAITDZ010000211.1 GCA_903891285.1 uncultured Solirubrobacterales bacterium | reverse complement strand
GGATTGGTGGATCTGGCCGTAGGCGACATCGAGGGCGATCACCTCCGTCGCACCTCGCTTGAGCAGGCAGTCGGTGAAGCCACCGGTCGATGCCCCGACGTCCAGGCACCTGGTGCCACGAACCTCCAGTCCTAGGCCCTCTAATGCGTTTTCGAGCTTGATTCCACCTCTGGAGACGAAAGGTGGAGGTCCCTCGACCAACAGGTCGAGGTCTCCCGGTACCTCCTGGCTCGGCCTGAGGGCAGCCGGCCCATCCCGGCCCAGCCTCACCTGACCGGCTCGGATGGCTCGGGCAGCGGCCGTCCGCGAGGGGAAGAGTCCCCGTCGAGCTAGCAGCCTGTCGAGCCTTTCGGCACGGGCACCATCCATGTCCGAAACGGTACACCGCCGGGGTCGGATGCCCCGTGGGTCACCGGGCACGGTCCCGCGGTTCCAGCCGGCTTGCGTGTGTGACTCGATTCACACACAAAAATCCCTGCAAGTCGTAGGTTTTTTTCATG
The DNA here is from genome assembly GCA_903891285.1 of uncultured Solirubrobacterales bacterium. Taxonomy (GTDB): domain Bacteria; phylum Actinomycetota; class Thermoleophilia; order Solirubrobacterales; family 70-9; genus 67-14. The sequence goes on along the minus strand of CAITDZ010000211.1, from coordinate 5,051 downwards.
AGAAGCAGACCCCTCAACATAGATGCCCATAACGCGATCATCCTCGCTGCCTCCCCTCTCCTGATGCTCGGTCCATTCCTGCTGGCCGCGGGACCCGGGATCGGGACTCTGGCGTTCTTCCTCGGGGCGATCCTCCTCGGGACCGGTCTGGCCGGTGCGGGAAGCGCACGGACGATCGCCCTGACCACGCAGAAGAGCCTCGACATTGCGATCGGCGTCGCCCTCTTCGGGATGGGAATCGCGGCTGCCATACTCGACGGCGGCACCGGCGTGAGCCTCCTCCTGATCGGTTTCGGTTCGGCGCTCCTCGCCCTTTCGGCCGCGACCCGCTACACGGCACGGATCGGCTGAAGCGGATCGCCAGGACCGTCCCTCAGGGGGCGGCCACGGCTTCCTCGCCGAGGGCCGCGAGGATACGCTCGGCGACATGTCCGCCGGTGAAACCGACCTCCTCATGCAGGAGGTCGGGCTTTCCGTGGGTCACGTAGCGGTCGGGGAGTCCGACCCGGAGTACCCGGGCACGCTCGCCGGGCTCTGGGAAGCTGTCCTCCAGATGTTCGAGCACTCCTGACCCGAAGCCTCCCGGAAGTACCCCTTCCTCGATCGTCACCAGCAGGTCGTGCGAGAGCGCCAACCGCTCGAGCAGCTCTACGTCGAGTGGCTTGGCGAAGCGGGCATCGACCACGGTCGGGCGAACTCCCGATTCGCCGAGGATCCGAGCCGCATCCAGGGCTACGCCGACACCCGTCCCGTAGCCGACCAGGGCGACACGCTCGCCGTTCTCGAGGGTCTCGCCGGTCCCGATCGGCACCTGCTCGACCCCATCTCCTTCCGGCATCTCGACGCCGACCGCGGAGCCACGCGGATACCTGAGGGCCGCAGGACCCTCGTGGGCCAGCGCCGTCCTCAGCATTCGGACGAGCATCGCTTCATCCCGCGGTGCCATGAGCACGATGTTCGGCAGGGGCCTCAGGTAGGCGATATCGAAGGCCCCATGGTGAGTCGGTCCGTCGTCACCGACCAGGCCGGAGCGGTCCATCGCGAAGGTCACGTCGAGGTCCTGGAGGCAGACGTCGTGGACCAGCTGGTCGAAGGCCCTCTGAAGGAAGGTCGAGTAGATCGCGCAAACCGGCTTTCCGCCCTGGAGCGCGATGCCCGCCGCCATGAGCACGGCGTTCTGTTCGGCAATGCCGACGTCGAAGTACTGGCCCGGCAGCTCGTCGGCGAGCTTCTGGAGCCCGGCTCCCCCGGCCATTGCGGCAGTTATCCCGACCACCCTCGGGTCGGCCTCGGCCTCCCGGACCATCGCGTCGGCGAAGACCGCCGTGTACTGGGGCGGATCACTGGCCGGGGCCGGCTTCTCGAGCATCTCCGGGGCGATCGCCTCAGGGGAGTCCGACTCCTTGATCGGGACGAGTCCGGACTTCGCGTCTTGACCGTCGACGATCGAGCCGGGCTTGGCCGCGTGCCACTTCTCCATCCCTGCCAGACCGCCCTCCTCGGCCGGGGCGAATCCCCGCCCCTTGACGGTCTGGGCATGGACGACCACCGGCCGATCGGCATCGATCGCCTCGGAGAGCGCCTTCCTCAGGGCGGCGACGTCATGGCCGTCGATCGGGCCGACGTAAGCCAGATCGAGCTCCTCGAAGAGGAGGCCCGGGGCCCAGTAGGCCTTCAGCGCCGACTTGATCTCCGGCCCGAGCTTCTCGATCTTTCCCCCGAGCCCCAGCGGCAACCTGGTGAGCCTGTCCTCGAAGCCTTCCCTCGCGTGGAACAGGCCGGGCTTCAACCGGGCCCTCTGGAAGTAGGAGGCAAGGGCGCCGACGTTGGGGGAGATCGACATGCCGTTGTCGTTCAGCAGGATGACCATCGGAGTCTCGAGGCCGCCCGCCGCATGCATCGCCTCGTAGGCGACGCCACCGGTTAGCGCCCCGTCGCCGATCACCGCGACCACCCGGCCGTCCTCGCCGATTCCCCTTCTCATCGCCTCCTTGAGGCCGAGGCCGTAGGAGATCGAGGTCGAGGCATGTCCCGCCCCCATGATGTCGTGCTCGGACTCCGGGATTGAGCAGAAGGGAGCCAGTCCCCCGTACTGTCGGATGGTCGGAAGCTCGGCCATCCGCCCGGTGAGGACCTTGTGCGGATAGGCCTGGTGACCGACGTCCCAGAGGATCTTGTCCCGGGGGGAGTCGAGCAGGCTGTGGAGGGCGACGGCTATCTCGCAGGTACCCAGGTTAGCCCCGAAGTGCCCCCCGATCTCGCCGATCACGTCGATGATGTAGGTCCGAAGCTCCTCGGCCAGCTGCTGGAGCTCGACATCGTCGAGATCGCTCAGGTCGGAAGGTCCCTCGACCCGAGCGAGCAGTGGGCCTATGCGGTGGGGGTTCGGATCGCTCATCTGTCTCGGTCGTGGATGTAGTCGGCTACGGCTTCGAGGGACCCGGTCTCTGCATTGATCCCGTCGAGGGAGTCGACCGCACCCCGGTGGGCCCGCGATGCGAGCTCCCGAGCCCGTTCGAGTCCGTAGAGGCTTACGTAGGTGATCTTACCGTGCCTCTCGTCGCTCCCCATCGGCTTCCCAGTCGCTTCCTCGAGGCCGGTCACGTCGAGTATGTCGTCGACGATCTGGAAGAGGATCCCCAGCTGGGTCGCGAATTCCCGGTAGGGCTGGCGTTCCCCCTCCGGGACCGCCCCGATCGCGAGGGCGAGTTCCACCGAGGCCGCGATCAACTTGCCGGTCTTCAGGGAGTGGAGCATCTCTATCCCCTCCTCGTCCAGCGATTCGACCGTGACGTCGACGTATTGGCCGCCGACCATCCCGTCGACCCCGACCGCCCGGGAGAGGACCTCGACTGCCTCGACGACTCGTTCCGGAGGCCACGGCCCCGAGCCGATCAGGGCGACCGCTTCGGCAAATAGTGCGTCGCCCGAGAGGATCGCCACCGCTTCGCCGAACTCGACGTGGGCGGTCGGCTTGCCACGACGGAGCTCGTCATCGTCCATCGCCGGCAGGTCGTCGTGGATCAACGAGTAGGTATGGACCATCTCGATCGCGCCGGCAGCCGGAAGGAGCGATCGGGTGTCGAGGCCGATCGCCCTGCCCGTGGCGAGGCAGAGCACCGGGCGGATCCTCTTGCCACCGGCCAGGAGCGAGTAACGCATCGCCTCCGCAAGGCCCGTGGTCGAGGTGGGTCCGGTAAAGGAGAGGCCCTCCAGATACCGGTCGACCTCCTCCCGAAGGTCTTCCGGGTAGCTCAATCCTCCTGCTCCAGGCCGGCGACGGCCCGCTCGGTCTCCTCGAGTGCCTCCCCGACCAGGGTCGCCGCCTCCCCGGCCAGCTCGACCGCCCTGTCGTCGGGCGTCTCGGGATCGGAGAGCTGTTCGCCGATCTCACGCAGCCGACGGGAGATGCGCTCGAGGGCCTCGCCGGCGCCTGATGAGGATCCGTCGCCAGTCATGCGGCCGACCCCCCGGTCCGGGCAACCGCCCCCAGGATTCCGTTGACGAACCCGGGCGCATCGGCCCCGCAGTATTTCCGGGCGAGGTTTACCGCCTCGTCGATCGCTACCTCGTCGGGGACGTCGTCGAGGAAGCGCATCTCGTAGAGGGCGACCCGCAGCACGTTTCGCTCGAGCGGGGCGATCCTCTCGAGCTCCCATCCGTGGGAACGCTCGCCGATCACCTCGTCGATCGCGGCACGGTTCTCCTCGACGCCTGTGGCGAGGTCCCGGGTGAAGTCCGGGGCACCTTCGAGCAGGACGTCCAGGGACCTGCCGGTGACGTCGTGCTGGTAGCAGGCGAATACCGCATCGCGGCGCTGTTCGGAACGGCTCAGACCCATCGGTCCAAGGTTAGTGGTCACCGGGGCCGTCGTCGTCACCGTCCCGATCGCCCCAGAGGGTGGCGACCAGGTGGCGGCTTCCCCCGTGATCCCGGTGTTCACAGAGGAAGACCCCTTGCCAGGTGCCGAGTTCGAGGCGACCGTCCCCGATGGGGAGGGTTAGGTCGACCTGGGTCAGTACGGAGCGGACGTGGGCCGGCATGTCGTCGGGGCCCTCCAGCGAATGTGCCCAGTCCCGGGCTTCCGGGACCGAATCGGAAAACCAGTCCTCGAGGTCCCTGAGAACGTCGGGCGAAGCGTTCTCCGTGATGGCCAGCGAGGCCGAGGTATGCAAGATCATCAGGTGCAGCAGGCCCCGCCGGTAGTGCCCCAGCTCCGGAAGGGCCGAGACCACCTCATCGGTCACGTCGTGGAACCCCCTGGCCCTCGGCTCGAGTGAGATCTCCCGCCGAACCATGCCCGTTCCCTGCCTCGCGGAGTCAGGCCCGGGCGACGTATTCGCCCGAGCGGGTGTCGACCCTGACCGTCTCGCCCTCCTCGATGAAGAGGGGCACCTGGATCACCACCCCGGTCTCGAGGGTGGCCGGCTTGGTCCCGCCTCCGGATGCCGTGTCCCCCTTGACCCCGGGCTCGGTCGAGACCACCTGGAGGTCGACGGCGCTCGGCACCTGGACTTCGGTCGGCTTCTCGTCGACGAACAGGATCTCGGCCTCGTCGTTCGGCTTGAGCCACTGGAGGGCATCACCGACCAGGCCGGCATCGAGTTCGATCTGGTCGTAGGTCCGGCTGTCCATGAAGACGACTGCATCCCCCGATTCGTAGAGGTACTGCATCCGGTTGGACTCGGTCCGGACAGGGCGGAACTTCTCGCCGGCCCTGAAGGTCTTGTCGATCACCGAACCATCATCGATCCGCCGGAGCCTGGTCCGGACGAATGCACCGCCCTTGCCGGGCTTGACGTGCTGGAAGTCGAGGATCCGAAAGACGGTGCCGTCGACCTCGATGTGGGTCCCGTTCTTGAATTGGTTGGTCGAGATCACGTTCGCGAGTGTAATCCGAGCCGAGTGGCGGGAGGCGGCCGCTACCGGCATAATCGCCGGGTGGCAGCCGATGAGAACAGGAAGGCCCCGGAGCTGCTCGACCGGCTGCTGCGGATCGCGGCCCCGTCGGGCTACGAGGCCCCGGCAGCCCAGGCCTGGCGTGAGGAGGC
>CAITDZ010000210.1 GCA_903891285.1 uncultured Solirubrobacterales bacterium | reverse complement strand
GTTGCCGAGGCGGTCGGCGACCGGATCGAGGTCCTGGCCGACGGTGGGGTGAGGACCGGGCTCGACGTGGTCAAGATGCTCTCGCTCGGGGCGAAGGCGGTGATGGTCGGCCGGGCCTGGGCCTGGGCGGTTGCCGGAGGCGGGGAGCAGGCGGTCTCCCGGATGCTCGAGGGGATCCGGGCCGATATCGACGTCGCCCTCGCCCTTACCGGCAGGCGGTCGGTGGCCGATCTGGATGCGTCCGCGCTTTACCCGAGAGAAGGGACTCCGGAAGGGGAGGTCGTCCGGTGAACGCCTCACCCGGTATCGCCACCGCCGGAGAGCTGACCGGACCCGATGTCTACGAGCGTCCGGTCCCGGGCAACCCGAGCGGCGGCTGGCAGCTCTACCAGGCGATCCGACTGATCCTCCGGTGGCTGAGGTGGTGGGTCCGGCTGGAGGTTCGTGGTCTCGACGCCGTCCCGGCGATCGGTCCGATCCTGATCGTCTCCAACCACGACACCTGGCTCGATCCGCTCGCCTTGATCGAGTCCCTGATGTGGAAGGGGAGGCAGGTCCGCTTCCTCGCCAAATCGACCCTCTGGAAGTCGCGGATCCTTGCCTGGGTACTGAACAGGGCGGGCCAGATCCCGGTCCGACGCGGCGAGGGCGACCAGGCAGCCGTTGCGGCTGCGGTCACGGCGCTCGACTCGGGCGAAGCGATCGGGATCTTTCCCGAGGGGACGATCTCCCGGGGTGAGTACCTCCGGGCGAGGACGGGCGTGGCGAGGCTGGCCCGCGCCTGCCCCGGGGTGCCGGTCGTCCTGGCGGCGATCCATGGATCGACCGACCTGGCCCGGTTCCCCCGGCGACCGAGGGTGGTGGTCGAGTACTTCCGACCCGATGGGGGCGGGCTGGCACCGGGAGAGGACCTGGCCGCCTTCTCGGCCCGGCTATTGGCAGAGATCCGGGACCGGGTCCCGCCGTCGAGCCACCGCTCGGCCCGGGAAGGCATCACCGGCCCGGCCTAGGATCTCGTTGGAGGAAGGGCCGGTGTTCGGCCGGCCCATCAGATGCGAGTGGCAACGGGATCGAGAACGTCGCCCAGGTCGGCCAGTTCGAGCGTGTGAAGTAGAAGCAGGGGTCTGGTAACGGGACCGGTAAGGTCCGGTATCTGGAGTCATCCGGGGTAAACGAGAAGAGGGGGTAGAGCCGTCGTGAGGTCTTTCAATCTGAAGCGGAGTCTCGTTCTGGTGGTGCCGGTGGTCCTCGCGGGCGGACTGATCGCCGGGTGCGATGGCGATTCGACGGAGCTGTCCGAGACCGACTACCGGGTCGCTACCGGCAAGGTCTGCGAGAAGTACCAGAAGGTGATCGAGGCAGACCAGAAGAAGATCCAGAGCCTCGGCAGCCAGATCCAGCAGAACCCCCAGCCCTTCATCAAGGTCGTCAAGCAGTTCCAGGACGACTGGGGCCAGTTCGTCTCGGAGATCAAGGCGGTCGATCCGCCCCCGGACGCCCAGAAGCAGATCGACAAGTTCACCGCGGCGCTCACCGAGTCCGAGGCCGAGCTCGACGATCTGGCGAGGATCGTCGATCAGCTCCCGGGCCTGCTCGAGGACGTCAAGTCACTCGAGGAGTCCCCGAACACCGCCGACGCCCAGGCCTTGCTCAAGAAGGCGAACAAGGTCCAGACTGATATCCAGGAGGCGGAGTCCAGGTTCCAGAACGCTGCCAACCGGGCCAACGCAGTGATCGACTCCTACCCCGGCCTGAGTCAGTGCCGCTAGCCAGCTGACTGGCTGAAGTTCAGGAGGTAGCCGGCTCTTCGGGCTGGCGGGCTGCCTCGTCGTCCCCGGGCAGGATCAGGTAGGCGCTGAGCAGGGCGATGGCGATGCCGATCGCGTTGTCGAGGACCCGCTGGATCCCCCAGTGGACGATGCCGGCCTGGGAGGCGTCCCCGTAGAGGGTGACCACGAGGAAGCTGATCGAGGCCGCAAAGATCGTGTAGTTGACCGGGTAGTAGGCGAAGCCGACCAGGAACAGGGCGATCGCGATCCAGATCAAGGTGGAACCCGAGACGACCGAGGCGATCGCCGCAACCAGCAGACAGCCGGCGAGGATCCCGACCCCCCGTTTTGCCGCCTTCTCCCAGGTCTTCGAGCGGACCGGCTGGAGGACGACCCAGATCGCCAGCATCACCCAGAAGATCGAGTGGTTGCCGGTCACCTGGTAGAAGCCCATCGCGACCCCGAGCAGGAGGCCGCGAACGATCGCGTAGCGGAGCCCAGGCCCCCGGGCGAAGAAGGACGGCGGAGGGGTCTGATTCGGGGAGGCTTCGGGAGTGGGGCGCTCGGGGATCGGCTTCCAGCCGGTGAGAACCCAGACGTAATAGAGGAGGACCAGCCCCGCGACTCCGACGACCGTGCCGACCAGGCTCAGTTCGAGGATCACCTCCGCGCCCTGGAGTCCGGAACCCTTCAGGTCCTCGGTAACCCCGAGGATCGCGAAGAGGAAATAGAGGGTTCCGGCAAGGGAGCCCATCGCCCCGAGCGGTCCACTCTGGCGGGCCGCCAGGGAGCTGAAGAACATGATCAGACCGGTGGCGATCCCGGTCAGGAACCCTTGGTCGGAGACGACCCAGGCCAGGAGCAGCATCGCCGCAGTCACCAGGCCGGCGGCGATCGAGGTCTTGAGGCTGCGCTCCTTGGGGACGACCAGACCGGTGATGATGACCAGACTGGCCGTCAGCCCGGCGAGCACGAAGCCGAACCAGGTGACCAGGTCCGAGGAGATCGAGGAAGGCAGGACTACCTCGAGCAGGCCCTCCACACTCTTCGTCTCGAGCACGCCGATCTTCAGTGCCGGCTCGATGCCGAGTGCCGAGGAAAGCGCCTCCGCGGCAAAGGAGGCGAGGATCACTACGGGGAGGATCCCCCAGGCGGGCTTCGCCTTGGCGGCGCTCGCCCCGGAGGCCATCTACGAGGGCTTCAACCGCCGGGTGTCGGTGACCGAAGTCCCGCCGTTGGGGATGAACCGAGTGACGATGGTGAGGCTCCGTCCGGTCGCCTCGACGATGCCGAGCTGGGTGTTGTCGATCGAGAGTCCCTTGCCCATCAGCTCCAACGCTCCTCCGTCGATGTTCTTCATTTCGTCCCCCACCGGATCGGTAGTGGAAGTGGGAAAGATAACCGTCGAGACGGGCGAATGGCCCGGTCCCTGCCCCGGTTTTCCCTACCAGGCGTCGACCATCCGGCCGGACCGGGGGGGCTCCCCAGCGGCGGCCAGGGTCGAGGTGAGCACCCGGCGGGTCTCTGCCGGGTCGATCACGTCGTCGATCTCGAACAGGGTCGCCGCATTGATCGCCCGGGCATTCTCCTCGGCGGCTGCGGTCAGCTCCTGGACCCTGCTTTCGCGCTCTTCGTCGTCCTCGATCCCGGCAAGCTCGTCGCGGAGGGCGAGGCGGACCGCACCCTCGAGGCCCATCGGCCCCAGGTGGGCGCCGGGCCAGGCGACGGTCAGGAGGGGCTCGTGGGTCCCGCCGCCCATCATCGCCTGGGCGCCCAGGCCGTAGGAGCGCCGGAGGATGACGCTTACCAGCGGCACCCCGAGCGATGCCCCGGCGAGCAGCAGGCGGGAGGTGTGGCGGACCAGGGCGGTCCGTTCGTGCTCGGGCCCGACCATCATCCCCGGCGTGTCGACCAGGGAGATGACGGCAATCCCGAAGGCGTCGGCCAGCTGGAGGAAGCGGGCCGCCTTGTCGGCCCCATCGGAAGTAATGGCCCCGGCCATGTGGCGGGAGTCGTTGGCGATCAGCGCGACCGGTCGGCCCTCGATCCGGCCGAACGCGGTGACCATCTCGGGCGCGAACCCTTCCCGAAGGACGACCACGGAGCCCTCATCGCAGAGGGTTTCGATCACCGGTACCGGGTCGAAGGCCCGGCGGGCGCCCTCGGGCACCAGCTCGCAGAGCTTCTCCTGGTCGGGCGCCGTGCCCGGAGCGGCCCTGCCCTGGAAGAAGGAGAGGAGTCGTCGGCTCACCTCGACCGCCTCGGCCTCGTCGGCCGCGAGGAAGTCGATCACGCCGTTTTCGGACTGCATCGC
>CAITDZ010000209.1 GCA_903891285.1 uncultured Solirubrobacterales bacterium | reverse complement strand
GGTCAAGTACGGATACACGGTGATGAAGCCGGGCTCGAAGGCCAAGCAGTGGACTGCGATCCAACGCGACTACACCGGCAAGACCTTCGCGACCTGCTCGCTGGTCAAGAAGGACATGACCTGCACCAACTCGGGCTGAGGTTCGGTCGACGGTAAGTTCGGGCCTCAGGTCCGGCTCTCGGCTGTCCCGGTGGAGAGGGGTCTCGAGGCGCCACCCGATGTCCTCTGTGTGAGGGGTGAGTCCTCGGGTGCGCCCCGCGCCCGGAGGTGGCGCCGCAGGACGTTGTGGTCGGGGTCGGCCTTGTCGAACACCTTGAAGTCATGCTTCCGGGTCAGGTAGACCAATGCGAGTAGCACCAGCAGGCCGGTCGCAAGCGGAAGCCACCAGATCTCCAGGGAGTCCGCGATCAGGCCCTGGATCATCCCACCGACGGCTCCCGCCGCGAGGGTGATCGATGCGTAGAGGGCGAGAACCGGGCCCTCGATCTTCGAATCGACGCTCAACTGGGTCACCGCACTCAGGATCGAACCGACGACCCCGAGAACGGCTCCCAGGAGGAGCAGCACCACTGCGGCGAGGGCGACCGACGGGTCGGTCCCGAGCGGCAGGAAGCCGACGATTGCAAGCAGGGTTAGTGCCGTTGCGACCGTCACCAGCGATAGCCAGATGACGATTCGGTAGGTCAGCCTCTCCTTGGCGATCAGGAGCAGCCCGGCGACGAGCACCCCGCCGAAGTAAACGGCCCCGAGCAGGATTCCGTAGATGTGTGCCGAGCTGCCGAATTCCGAGGCGATCTTGGGTAGCAGCGAGATGACTGGCCACGCCAGGAACTCGATCAGCACCATGAACACGAGGCCGAAGCGGGTCAACCGGTTGTTCCACATCAGCTTCATCACCTGCCATGCCGACGGAGTCTCGGAGGCGGGAGCGGTCGCCTGGGGCTTTCCGACCGCGGCCGGGAGAAAGAGGACCACGGTCAGGATCGGCAGGTAGCTCAAGGTGTTGAGGAGGAGCGGAACACCAGCGCCGAAGGCGTCGAGCAGTGCGCCCCCGACGAGCGCCCCGATCCCGGCCCCGACTGCCGAGGTCGAGGAGAAGAGCCCGTCGGTCTCGTCGAGCTGTCCCTTCGGAGAGAGCCTCTGGAGAAGCTGCTGCCAAGCCGGGTACTGCGGGCCGGCCGTCAGGCCGCCGAGTGCGCTGTTCGCCAACAGGATGGGAAGCGAGAGGTCACCCATGAAGGCGAGCACGGTCCCGGTCCCGTACCCCACCACCTTGATCGACATGCAGAGGGCGACCACGCGACGCCGATCGACCTTGCTGAGGAGTGCCGAACCCGGCCGGGCCGCCAGGGCGAAGGAAACCGTATAGGCGACCCCGACCAACACCGCCGCAAAGGCCGACTGGGTCTCGCTGAAGGCGAGGTAGGCGAAAGTGAGCGAACACATCGTCCCGCCGATCGTCGAGACGCCCGAGGCGGCCGCCATCTCGCCGATCTTCCGGCTGGCTGGCTTCGGGAAGAGCGTCTCGACCAGCCCCTTGAACCCCGTCTGCTCCACGGCGGCAGTCTAGGGGCAGAGAGCGCCGCCTTGCCCTGATAGGAATCCCCCTGTGTCCGCCTTCCTCTACCGCGTCGGGGGTTTCTGCGCAAGGCACCCGGCGCCGGTCGTTGCAATCTGGGTCATCGCCATAGTCGCGCTCGGGTTCGCCGGCAAGGAGGCCGGCTCCAAGGCGTCCGACTCGATCTCCCTGCCCGGCACCGGCAGCCAGAACGCGACCGACCTGCTGGAGAAACGCTTCCCCGGGCAGGCCCAGGGATCGAGTCCGGTGGTCATCCGTTCGATCGACCAAGGGGACCTGACCTCCCCATCCAACCGCCGGGCGATCAACCGCTCGGTTGCGGAGGCCCGGAAATCACCCTTCGTACTCGAGGTCGAAAGCCCCTTCCGGGCGCTCGCCGCCGAGGAAGCGGGAGGAAAGCCCAAGGGCGGCGGCGGTGCGATAAGCCTGAACCGGAAGGCCGCCTTCTACTCGATCACCCTGAAGAAGCAGGTCAACGAGTACACCAACGCCGAGATGTCCGACCTGGCCGACCGGGTCAACCGGCCGCTGACCGAGGCCGGACTCGAGAGCGCGGTCGGTGGGGTGATCGGCGCAG
>CAITDZ010000208.1 GCA_903891285.1 uncultured Solirubrobacterales bacterium | reverse complement strand
TTTTCGCAGGGCGCTACGAAACTAACGTTAGGCTCGGGCGAAAGTGTGAATGGGCGGTCAAATCCCCGTAAATAGCGGAAAACAAGACCGCGTTGGCGCCGGCGGGCCTAGGCCTGGTCTTCGGGCCGTTCCTGCTCGAGCTGTTGGGTGGCCCCGGGGTCGGACACGCCTCCCTGGCCGAGCGAACCCGGCTCCGCTGCAGGCTCAAGGCCCGCGCCGGGGCCCCCGCCGGCCACGACCGCCTGACCATGAAGGGCGGCAAGGTCGAAGTAGAGGACCGAGTAGACCATCGCCAGGTAGGGATAGATCGCGATGAATCCGGCCACCGCGCCGACCACCCCGAGGATCGGCGTGATCTCACTGAGCGCGAAGACGACCAGGATGAAGACCAGCAACGCCAGATAGATCAGGACGATCACGCCGAGGATCTTCCAGAGGTTCCCCCTGGTCAGCTCGGCGCTCCTCGCCATCGTCTCGAAGACCCTCTTCTCCTCCACGAACAGCGCCGGCACCGCCACCGTCATCTTCAGGGCGACGATGATCCCGGGGACGAGCAGGAAGAACAGCCCGACGTAGATCACGGCGTAGGTCGAGACCGCGAGAAGGATCAGCGAAGGGATCCTCGGACTGACCATCCCGATCAATTCCCTGACCGACGAATCGAAGGTCCCATCGGCCTCGACGTCCTCGACGATCTTGACCACGATCCCGACGAACCAGAGCGCGGCGAGGAAGAAGAGGATGTAGGCGATGAAGATGATCACCGGCCCCTCGACCAGGATCCCGATCCCCGCGAGGACGGCTATCGGCACGAAGAGAGAGAGGAGCACCAGCCAGAATGCCTTGAAGGCCGGTTTGTAGATCTCGCCGACCCGCCTGAACAGCTCGCCGATGTTGAGTTGCGGGACGTAGGTGATCGCTGAGTTCACTTCTCGTACCTCCCTCGATTGCGGGAGCCGGTTGGCCGATCAGGGACGAGCGACTCCCTCGCGGATTCGTTGCCCGGCCGAAACTAGTAGACCCGGCAGGAATCTTGTGTGGATCGTCGCCTGGATTCCCGCTACTAGCGAAAAAGCGATGGGGGGGCGACGGAGCCCCTCCCGGGTCAGTGGTGCTCGATCACCCGGTCGACGATGCCGTAGTCCCTGGCTTCCTCCGCGCTCATGAAGTAGTCGCGCTCGGTGTCCTTGGTTACCTTCTCCAGGTCCTGCTTGGTGTGCTCGGCAAGGATCTTGTCGAGTCGGCCGCGGGTGTCGATGATCTCGTTGGCGTGGATCTCGATATCGGTCGCCTGTCCCTGGAATCCCGAGGAGACTTGGTGGATGAGGATCTTCGAGTTCGGCAGGGCCATCCGCTTGCCCTCGGCGCCTCCGGCCAGGAGCAGCGCGCCCATGCTCATCGCGATCCCGACGCAGATCGTCTGGACATCCGGCTTGATGAACTGCATCGTGTCGTAGATCGCGAGGCCGGCATAGACCGATCCACCCGGCGAATTGACGTAGAGGCTGATGTCCTTCTCGGGGTCGTCGGACTCCAAGTGGAGCAGCTGGGCGACGATCAGGTTCGCGACCTCGTCGTCGACTGCGCTCCCGAGGAAGATGATGCGCTCATTGAGGAGCCGGGAATAGATGTCGAACGAACGCTCGCCGCGCGAGGTCTGCTCGACCACCATGGGAACAAGGGGACTCATGTTCTCGAGTCTATATCGGTGACCGGGCGGGCGACCGCTCAGCGGGGATCACCGGGCGTCCAGAGCTTCCCGCCGGACTCGGGCTCCCCGGCCTCCTGTCCGTCCCCCTCAACCTCCCCGTCGCCTTCGGCTCCGAGCGAGACCGGGACCGGCACGGGGGTGGCGGAATCGACCAGGCGATCGATCGCCTTGCGAACGCGGATGTCCTCCCTGATCGCGGCATCGCGCCCGTCCCGGGAGAGTCGCTCGAGGAGCTTTTCAGGCGTGGTCCGCTCCTTCTCGGCAATCGGGCCGAGTTCCTCTAGCAGTTCAGCGTCGTCGACCTCTATCCCCTCGGCATCGGCCACCGCGACGACCGCTGCCTCACGGCGGATCTCCCGTTCGGCATCCGGGAGCGACTCGGCGATCACCTCTTCCCTGGTCTTCCCCTGCATCTGGAGCCACGAGTCGGGGTTCATCCCGCTGCCGGCGATCTGGCGCTCGACTCGCTCCCAGCGCTCCCTGGCCCTGGCTTCGGCGAGGGCTTCCGGGACATCGATCGTCGCCGCTTCGGCAACTGCATCGACCACGTTGACCCGAAAATCCTGGTCGGCCCGTTCGGCCAGTGCCTCGGTCAGGCGCTGGGATATGTCATCGCGAAGTTCGCCGATCGTCTCGAACTCGGAGACCGAGACCGCCAGCTCGTCGTCGGCCTCCGGAAGGCGCTTCTCCCTTACCTCGGAGACCGAGACCGCGAAGGCTGCGTCCTTGCCGGCAAGGTGCTCTGCGCCGTAATCCTCCGGAAAGGTGACCTCGACCTCCACATCGCCGCCGCCGACCGCCCCGACCAACTGCTCCTCGAAGCCGGGGATCAGCCTGCCCGAGCCGATCTCGATCACCTCACCGGTCGCGCTTCCCCCTTCGAATTCCTCTCCGTCGAGCCGGCCCGTGAAGTCGACCAGTACGTGGTCTCCCTCTGCCGCAGGACGATCCACCGGCTCGAGCCGAGCCATCGACTCCCGCAGACGGTCGAGCTCGCGATCGATCATCTCGTCGGGCACCTCGGCCTCGGGCCGCTCGACTTCGAGCCCGAGGTATTCCCCGAGCGAGGCCTGGGGCCTCACCCCGATCTCGAAGGCGAAGGAAAGCGGCTCCCCCTGCTCGGTCGGGGACTCGGTCACCTCGACCTCGGGATCACCGATCGGGGCTATGCCCGACTCGTAGACCGCGCGCATGTACCACTCGGGCAGCGCTTCCCGGATCGCGTCTTCGAGCACCGGTCCGAAGCCGACCCGCTGGATCACCAGGGCCGGTGGTGCCTTGCCCTTGCGAAAACCGGGCAGGCGCATGTCCCGCGCGATCGAGCGGGCCGCACGGCCGATCGCCTGGTCGACGTCGTCGGCCGGGACCGTTACTCCGACCCTCACCCGGGAACCTGCCTGTTCATCTACGGTCGTCTGCAAGGCCGACTGACCCTAGCGACCCTCCGGACCAGGGGAGGCCGCCCGGTGAAGGCGCCGGGCCGCAAGCCGCCCGAGTTCCGAGACGAGGTCGAGGAGGAAACCGACCAGTCGACCAACCGGACCGGTGACCAACCAGGCCCCGAACTTCCTCCTCCTGATCGGGCGGGACCGGGGGGCCCGGCTCAAACCCCGGCGCTCCGTTGGATCTCGCCGGAGCGGATCCTCCGCTCGAGCAGGTCTCCATGGCCCGCCTTGACCGCCCGGTCGGCCCGGTCCGGGTCGAGCTCGATCCCCTGCTCGAAGGCCAGGTCGAGCAGTTCCTGCTTGCGCATGCTCTGACGGGCCGACTCGAAGAAGGTCCAGGCCAGCACCCCGAAGATCAGGAAAGTCCCCTCGATCATCATGATCACCCCGGCGATGCTCTGGTCGGCGATTGCGGTCAGGCCCCACTTGGCCTGACCGGCCGCGTAGTTTTCGTACAGGGTGACCTGGGTCCACATCAGCACGTTCCCGAGGATCGCCGCGGTGAAGCGGACGGCGACGACATAGATCACTTTCCAGCCAGGCCCGAACCAGGTGGGTACCGGGAGCGGGCCGAAGACCGGCATCCACATCAGGATCCCGAAGCCGAGGAACATCGCGTGCTCGAGGCCGTGGGTCAGGCTGCTCCCCCAGGCTGCGTCGTAGAGGCCCGGGATGTGCCAGATGAACAGGTTGGCCGCCCAGAGCGGGAATGCGACCAGGGGGTTGGCCAGCACCTGGAGGCGCCCGATCAGGGGAAGCGCGAGGATCGGCTGGAGAATCGAGCGCGTCAGGCCGAGGACGATCAGCAGGCTGGCGATGTCCCCGATCATCAGGTGCTCGACCATATGGGCGATGACCAGCTCGTCCGCCAGGTAGCCGACAGGGTTGAACATCACGAACGCGGCCAGGAAAAGTCCCGTCCCGAAACAGGCCTGCCTCCAGACCGGTACCGGCCGGTCGTCCCAGGCCAGGTTCATCGCGCGCTTCCAGTAGAAGACGACCGCGGCGGTCAGCGGGACC
>CAITDZ010000207.1 GCA_903891285.1 uncultured Solirubrobacterales bacterium | reverse complement strand
TTCGGAACCGTGATTGCCGGGTATGGCAACAACGGTGAAGACGGAACCGAGGGCGTCCTGCGCAGAAACTCGATCGGGACCTACCTCCATGGTCCCCTCCTCCCGAAGAACCCCCGGCTTGCTGACCTTCTCCTGGCACTCGCCCTCTCGCCCACCGACCCGAATCCCCCGGGCCTCGCCCGACTGGAGGATTCCCTCGAGATGGCGGCCCACCAGGAGGCGCTGGACGCGGCGCTCAGGAACCGGAGGAACCGAAACCGTCGCTCCCGCGTTCAGACGAGCTGAGCTCCCCTGCCTCCACCGGCTCGAACTCGACGTATGGGATGACCATGAGCTGGGCGATCCTGTCTCCCTCCTCGACCCGAAAGATCTCCGCCGGGTCGGTATTCAGCAGGAGGACTCCAACTTCCCCCCTGTAGCCGGAATCGATCAAGCCGGGGGAATTGACGAGGGCAATGCCGTGGCGGTTTGCAAGCCCCGAGCGGGGAAGGACCAGTCCCGCGTGACCGGGCGGGATCTCGACTGCGACTCCGGTACCGACCTTCCACCTCTCCCCCGGTCCGATGTGTGCATCTTCGGCGGCATGGAGGTCTACGCCGGCGTCTCCCGGGTTGGCTGCTGCTGGCAGCCGTCCCGACGGGCTGAGCCTCTTGAACTTGATCTGCATCGCAACCCGAACCGTATCTTCAGACGGCCAGATCCGCGAAGCGGTGGACTTGGCCCGCGGGAAGACGCGCGCTCACCCTCACTCCCCCCGGTTCGTCGATTCGCGACAGTCCCAGGGCAATCTCGTGGAGCTCACTCAATCTCGAGCCCTCGGAGTAGGGAACGAGGAGGTCGACCGGTTCCATGCCTGACTCGACGACCTCCCTGATCGCATCTTTGAGCCTCGGGATCCCCTCCCCAGTCCGGGCGGACACCTGAACCGCGGTTGGCCAGGCAAACCTCAGCTCTTCACGTTGCGACGGAGAGAGGAGATCGATCTTGTTCAGGACGGTCACCCGGGGCTTGTCGTCGGCTCCGATGTCCCGAAGAACGGTCTCTGAGGCGTCGAGCTCCAACTGCATCCGCTCGTCACCTCCTGACGAATCGACGACGATCAAGAGGACGTCGGAGAGAACCGTCTCCTCGAGGGTCGCCCTGAAGGCGTCGACCAACTGGTGGGGAAGCTTCTCGATGAATCCCACCGTGTCGGTCAGGAGGAACCGGCCGCCGTCGTATTCGAAGGAGCGGGTCAGTGGATCGAGGGTGTGGAACGGCCTGTCGCCGACCTGGACGGGACACTCGCAGAGGGCTCCCAGAAGGCTGGACTTTCCCGCATTGGTGTAGCCGGCAAGCGCTACCTGCGGCAGCTCACTCCGCTCGCGCCGCTTCCTCATGACTCGCCTCGTCCTCTCCACACCGTCGATCTTTCGCCTGAGGGACGCGATCCGGTCCCGGGCGAGTCTCCGGTCGGTCTCGATCTGGGACTCCCCGGGCCCCCTGGTACCGATTCCGGCCCCCAGCCGTTCGAGGTGGGTCCAGAGGCCCCTCATTCGGGCAAGGTTGTATTCCAGTTGGGCCAGCTCGACCTGGAGTTTCCCTTCCGACGAGTTCGCATGTGAGGCAAATATGTCGAGGATGATCGCCGTTCGGTCGATCACCGGCAGGCCGAGCAGCTTCTCGAGGCTTCGTTCCTGCCTTGGCGCCAGCTCGTCGTCACAGGCGATCAGGTTCGCTCCGCTGCGCGCGACCTGCTCTGCCAGTACCTCGAGCTTGCCCCGACCGAAGTACCGGTCGGGGTCGGGCTCGGAGCGCTGTTGCACGACCTCGCCGACCGGAGCCACGCCGGCCGCCAGCAGGAGATCGGACAGTTCGCCAAGGCCGTGGGACCTGCCCCGGTCGATCGCGATCATCATCGCCCGCTGCCGAGCTCGGGGGGGTCCATTTCGCTCCGCTGAGGATTCCATCGACGACCTCATCTGCGCGGGAGGGGACACCCGAGTTCTCCCCTCCGAGTGATCTGTTTCAGAGGGATTCAGAGTCCAAAACTGAGCTGCAACGCTGCTCGGTCCGCTCCGCCGCGCCGCTGCTCGCCGGACGCGGTAAAGGCGATGTTCAGAACAGAACCGGCTGGAACGGACCCCAAGCCAGGGAAGGCGCCCGCTGCAACGCCTTGATTAAGACAGCTCCTGAGGTTAGTCGTGTAGGTGCGTGTATCGGCCGGATTGGGCGGTCCGTCATTCGAGGGATCGGCTGGACCGAAGAAGCTCGCCCCCTGGGGGCCATCCGGGAAGATCGCGTTCCCCTCAGCATCGCAGGTGAACTCCCGCTGGTAAGGAGCTTGGATCAGGCCTCCGCCCGGTCCACCTGGAAGCCTCAGTGATCCGACCGAGGCCGTGTAGTGGAGCCGACCCATGTCGATGAAGCCCTCTTCCCCCGTGCCGGGGATGGCTCTGCGCTGGGGCCGCCAGTAAACCATCGAGACATCTCCGGACGGGCTAAGCGGGATGGCCGTCCCGTCGTTCGTTCCCGGACCACTCGGATCTCCGTAGAGGATGTTGGTGGAGACCCCACCGGTCTGGACCGTGCGAACCGCAGGAACCGTTACGGGGTAGGCGGGTAGTGCGACCGAGGTCACTTCAACGCCTCCCGGCCGCTGAAAGTTGACGCTGTAGAGATCCCCGGGGGACAGCTGGGCGGACGTTGCCTTCGGGGCCAGCCCCATCGCCCAGGCGAAGCCCCTGATCAACTCGAGTCCGTTGGGGGCACCAAAGGGCCGGTAATCCCGCCAGGGTGTGCCCCTCGGAAGATCGGCAGAGGACTCTGAGAGTCCACCCACCAGGGCCGTACCGCTCTCGGCGTTGCAATAGGGAAGCGCCCCGCAGTCGACCCACGCTCCGGTTGCTTGGCCCTGATCCGGCGGGAGCGAGAAAAAGAAGGTGACGGAGAATCCGTAGTCAGACAGCATGTTTGCGTCTATCTGGGCGTCGGTCACACCGGTGGCGTTGACATTCACTCCACTATCCGAAGGTCGCAGAATCATCGCTGCGAAGATTCCGTCTGCCGTCGGGACCTGCGAGGCATCCTGGTTGTCGAGAATTCCATTGCCGTTGTCGTCGACGTCGATGTTGCTCGGGAGACCGTCACGGTCCGGATCCGTCCCACCCGGAATGGTTCCCTCCGCGCGGAGAGCTCTTGAATCGAGGAGTCTCGATGAGGCCGGAGTCGCCTGGAGTCCCAGGCGGCCTGCCCCGATCGGAACCCCCTTCTTTGCCTTGGCAAAAGCCCTGGTCGAGAGCAAGCCCTGTGGGAGCTTCCGCTTCAGGCTTGCGTGTCCCTTCGAGAGCTTCACCGCGCCGAGTGCGAGCGATTTCCTCTGCGCGGCACCCTTCCCAAGAACGAGGTAGGCCTTGCCCCCGGTCGAGGAGAGGACGACTGGGCCCCTGTACTTGCCGGCCCGGTCGGTCAGGTGGAGCGAGGTTCCTGAAACCCGGGACTTGGGAACCCGCAGGTTCACGGTGCCGCCCTTGACCCCGGCCTTGACGGTGCTCCCGGTCGCCCCCACGGCGAGGATTGAGCCACCGGTGAGCCCCGGAACCTTTAGTTTCAGCGAGGTCTTCTTCGCGGCACCCGCCGGACCGGCCACCAGGAGTGCACCGACCCCGAATAGAACAACGGCTCCCTGTAGCCGCCTACTCCGCATGCTGGGAGAGTAGCACCCCTAAATCCTGTTCTCTGCAGCTTCAGGGTGGAGCCCGCTGCGGCCCAGCCCTCAGGCGAGGTGCTCGCGCATCCGCTCGAGCGCTTCCTCGAGTCGCTCGTCCGGTGTGGTCAGGGAGATCCGGAACCAGCCCTCCCCGCTTTCGCCGTACATGGACCCGGGCGAGATGACGACCGAGGCCTCGTCGAGGACCTTCTCGGCGAAGGAGACCGACGTTTCACCATCCGGAACGGGTGCCCAGACGTAGATCGTTCCCCGCGGTCGTTCGACCTCGACCCCGATTGCGGCAAGGGTCTCGACGACCAGATCCCTCCGTCGGGTGTAGATCGAGTTCATCTCCTCGACCATTCCCCCGCACTCACGAAGCGCAGTAACGCCTGCCAGCTGGATTGCTTCGAACAGCCCGGAGTCGACGTTCGTCTTCAACCTCCAGTAGGTGCTGATCGCCTCGGGGTTCCCGACGACTGCACCAACCCTCCAGCCGGTCATGTTGTAGCCCTTCGAAAGAGAGAAGACCTCGATCCCAACCTCCATCGCCCCGGGCGTCGCAAGGAAGCTCGGGGCCACGTAACCGTCGAAGGTCGTTTCCGAATAGGCGTTGTCGTGGATGACGAGGATCTCATTCTCCCTCGCGAAATCGACGACCTGGGGGAAGAGGCCCTCTGGCACGACCGCACCGGTCGGGTTGTTCGGATAGTTGAGGAAGAGGATTCGGGCCGCCCGGGCATCGTCGTCGGAAACGGACTCGAGGTCAGGAGCAAAACCGCGGTCGGGATTGAGGGGCAACGGAACGGGCCGGGCCCCGGCAAGGATCGGCCCTCCCGTGTAGACCGGATACCCGGGATCACTGGCGAGAGCCACATCCCCCGGATCGAGGAAGGCGAAGCAGAGGTTGTAGATCGCCTCTTTCGCTCCGAGCGCCGGGATTACCCCCTCCTCGACATCGATTTCGACCCCGAAACGTGAGGAGTAGAAATCAGCGACCGCCTCCCGATATTCCTTTCGGCCTCGATTGGTCGGATACTTCTGGTCATCGTTGACCCCTACGACCTGCCTCATGGTCTCGACGACCGGTTCGAAAGTCGGCATGTCGGGGTCGCCGATACCGAGGCTGATCACGTCGATGCCCTCCTCGCGCATCTGGGAGACCTTCCGCTCGAGCTCGGCGAACATGTAAGGGGGCATCGCCTCGAGCCTCTTAGACGGATCCGTTAGTGCCAATGCCTGCCTTCCTCTCGCGTTTCATCCAGTGACTTCGGCAAGGCGCCGAAGGAACTCCGGCGAAGTCTGACCGCTGAACACCGGTTCTGCCGTCCCGGTCAGGGTTACTTTCAGATCCGAGGTGAGCTCGACGGCGAGTACCCCTCCGTCGAGTTCGACCTCGAGGCTCGTGGGCCCTCCATCGAGGTGGGCCGCAAGCGCCGCACCGATCGCCCCCGTGCCGGAGGAGAGCGTCTCCCCTACTCCCCGTTCGAAGATCCTGGCCCTCACGCGCGCACCGGAACGCCGGTAGAAGGAGACATTCGTCCGGTTGGGGAATAGCGGACTGTTCTCGATCTCCGGGCCCAGCTCGGCAAGGTCGAGCCCCTCCAGACCTTCTTCGATC
>CAITDZ010000206.1 GCA_903891285.1 uncultured Solirubrobacterales bacterium | reverse complement strand
CGGTCCGGGGGTCAGCACCCGGTGTCGGTGGGGTTAGGTGGTGGCCGACGACAGGACCCGCGCTCCTGAGGGGTTGGTGATGGCTGACGACACGACCCGATGGCTAGGGTGACGGAATGGCTGAACTGCCGGAGGGAACTGTGGAGCTGGTCGAGCGGGCACTCGCCGAGGACATCGGAAGCGGGGACGTCACCTCCGAGGCGACGGTTCCGGAGGATGCCGGGGCGACAGGCCGGATCTCGCTCAAGGAACCGGGAGTGGTCTACGGACTCGAGGTGGCCCGGGAGGTCTTTCGGCAGGTTGGCGCGACCGGGTTCGAGGCCCTCACGGGGGAAGGTGAGTGGCTCGATTCCACTCCGGTCGAGATCGCCGTCGTGGAGGGACCTGCCAGGGCAATCCTCGCCGGGGAGCGGACCGCCCTCAATCTCCTCGGTCACCTGTCGGGGGTGGCGACCATGACTGCAAGATTCGTCCAGGCGATCGAGGGGAGTGGTGCGAGGGTGCTCGATACCCGGAAGACGACCCCGGGCCTGAGGAATCTGGAGAAGGCTGCGGTCGAGGCCGGGGGAGGGGAGAACCACCGGTTCGGGCTCTACGACGCGATCCTGATCAAGGAGAACCACATCGTCATGGCCGGGGGCGTGGCGGAGGCCATCGCGGCCTGCCGGGAGGGGAGCCCCGGCCTGAGCGTCGAGATCGAGGCCGAGACGATCGAGCAGGTCGAGCAGGCGATCGAGGCCGGGGCGGATCGGATCCTCCTCGACAACATGGATCTCGACGGACTATCGGCCGCAGTAGCGGCGCGCAATGGATCGGACGGGGACGGACCCCTTCTCGAGGCGTCGGGCGGGATCGACCTGGAGTCAGCCGGAACGATCGCGGCCACCGGGGTCGACTTCCTCTCGATCGGCTCCCTTACCCATTCAGCCCCGGTCCTCGATTTCAGCCTCCTGCTGGACTGAGCCCCGATCGTTTCACGAGCCGTAAACAGGTGGGTGAGCGCCCTGACTTAGTTTCTGGCGGTGGTCCCGGAGGAAAAGGGACGCCCCCCGGGACCACCCCAACTTGATGGAAGAAAGACAGGAGAAGAGGGGCCTCGGGATTTCGATCGACCGGGCCAAGATGGGCAAGCTCCATCGCAAGTTCTGGCTGCTTGCCGCACTCGGGATCATGCTCGATGGCTTCGACTTCTTCATCATCGGGGTTGCCAACCCCCTGATCGCCAAGGATTTCGGTGCCAGTGCTGCCCAGACGGGGCTGATCTCGGCAGCGGCGATCCTCGGTGCAGTGGTCGGGGCCGGATTCCTGGGGCCACTCGGCGACCGGCTCGGTCGAAGGAGGATCTTCAAGTTCGACCTGGTCCTCTTCGTCGTCTTCTCGATCCTCTGCATCTTCGCCTGGGACGTCTGGTCGCTGATCGCCTTCCGCTTCATGCTGGGAGTCGCAATCGGACTGGACTACCCCATCGCCGCCAGCTACCTGGCCGAGATCCTCCCGACAAAGGGGAGGGGCAGGTGGCTGGTCGGCGGGTTCGCGATGCAGGCCGTAGGGATCCTCCTGGGGGCGGTGGTCGGGGTGATCGTCCTCAACCTCCTGCCGGAGGTCGACTCCTGGCGGTGGATGCTCGGGTTCGGCGTGGTCCCGGCCCTGGCGATCATCTTCCTCCGGCGACACGTCCCCGAGAGCCCGCGCTGGCTGGCTATGAACGGCAAGGAGGGGGAGGCTGAAGAAGTGGCAGGCCAGCTGGTCGGCCACCCCGTCGAGGTCACTCCCCTCGACAGGGAGAACGTCGCGCCGGTGCCCGAGGGGATAAAGGCATTCATCCAGCCCGAGCTCTTCAAGAAGGGCCTCAGGCGAAGAACGATCTTCACTGCGGTCCCGTGGTTCCTGATGGACATCGCCACCTATGGCGTCGGGATCTTCACGCCTACCCTGATCGCAGCGATCGCGGTCACGGGCGCTGATGCCACATTCATCACGGACGACATAGTTGCCACCGAGGCAACGGCTGTGCTCGACATCTTCCTTCCGCTCGGGTTCCTCCTGGCGATCCTCTTCGTCGACCGGCTCGGCAGGGTCAAGCTGCAGGTGATCGGATTCGCCGGGATGACAGTGGCTCTAGTACTTCTCGCCCTCGCCGAGGGGTTACCCGGCGGTGGCGATAAACACATCCCGATGGTTGCGATCGGCTTCGCCCTGTTCAACCTGCTGATGAAT
>CAITDZ010000205.1 GCA_903891285.1 uncultured Solirubrobacterales bacterium | reverse complement strand
GTCCACGATCCGTCGGGCCTCCTCCAGCCAGGCCTCGATCGCCTTTGGCTCGGGACGTTCGCCCGCCCGTTCCTCGAACAGTCTCTGGAGTACCTCGTGAACCGCCTGCCCGACCTTGAGTGGGTCGGGGTCGGGGCCGAAGGTCTCCGGGGAGACCAGCCGCTGCACGTACCAGCCGTAGGGGCACGCCGCGAAGGCCTCGACGGTGGTGGGACCGAAGCTTCCGGCGGCGAGATCCTCGAGCAGCGCCCGATTCCTAAGGGGGCCGAGGGTCCGGGTTCGAAGGTCGATCGCCTCGGCCCGGGCCAGCTCATCGGGGAGATCGGTGAGTCCGGCCCCCCAGACCCCCTCGATGCCAAGGTCGGTTGCCCGATCGACGACCTCTGCCGCCCGCTCCTCCTGCCATCCCCCGTCGTGGGTCGAGGCGGCTAGGGTGCGCGCAAACTCCCTCGGTGAAGGTGCTTCCCGGGGCGGGAACGCCGGGGAGCTCGCCCTTCGACCACCCCTCTCGGGCTTCGACTCGAACAGGCCTTCGACCAACCCGACCAGAGGCGAGGGACGGAGGGCCGACCCGGCCTCGTCGGAACTCATGCAGGAGATGACCACTCCCTTCGTGGCGGCAGTGAGGGCCGCGTAGAACAGGTAGCGCTCCTGATCCTCTGGATCGGTTCGCGGGGGCATTCCCAAACTGGACCGATCGGTCCGGGAGAGGAAGGGACCGGGCCGCTCCCGGTCGAAGGCCCCGCCTTCCTGGACCGATGCGATCAGAACGTGTTCGAACCTTTTGCCGCGGATGCTGTAGGGACTGGTAATCAGGACAGCGCCAGCCGTGGGCGACGACCAGACCGCAATCGTGCCGTTCTCGAGCGTTCGGAGAAGCTCTGAAGCCTGGCCCCTCGGGTCGGAGATGATCTCTTCGATCTCCCCGGTCGCCGCGGCGATCGCGCCGGCAGTCCTCGCCTCGAGGACTGCCTCTGCTGGTGGCGGCCAACGATCCGACCGGGAGAGAACCCGATCGGTCATGGCCTCGACCAGCCCCCGCACCACCCTCGGGATCGCGCCCCGGTCCTTCGACCCCCGGGCCTCGACCAATTCCCGCCACCCGGGGGGATCCCCGGCACCTGCTCGGGCCAGCCGTCTCGCTGCCCCCTCGGCCGTCGACTCGCCGTACCGCCTGCATTCGAACTCCAGCCGGTCCACGATCTCCTGACCCGGTCCGAGGGGGCCCCTGAGCCAGGCGATGAGGTCTTCGGCAGTGCCGTCGGCCAAGGCCCTGAGGAGCGCCGAGAGCGAGGCACCGATCGCGGTCGCCCCGGCACCGGTCTCGGCCTCGAGTCCGGCCGGGATCCGATAGCGCTCGAGTACTTCGGCAAGCAGCCTTCCTTCGGCGGATGGGGAGGCGGTGACGATCGCGACCTGCCCGGGCTCCACGCCCCCCGAGATCAGTCGGGCCACTTCGGCCCCGAGGGCCTCGGCCTGGTTGCGGAGGCCCGATGAGTCGAAGACCTTGAGCTGCGGCCCGGGTTCCAGCAGAGGTACGCCGTCCGTAGGTGGCCGGAGCAATCTTCCGGCTACGGCATCGAGAAGTGGGGCTACCTCCTGGTCCTCGGGGTCCACCCGCTCGAACGCCTCGGACTCGACGCCCTCGCCGAGGCTCTCGAGGCTGGCGACCATCCAGTCCGAGAAGCGTGTCGCAGGGTTCTCCGGCGTTTCGGTCCCGGGCTCCCCGGGAGTGGCCCGCCCCGACTCATGGGTAATCGTGATCGTCACTTCCACGCCGGAGTTCCCGACCACGAGTCTCCTGATCAGCTCGACCTGCTGGCCTGTCATGTCGTCGAAGCCGCTTACGAACAGGGGCCTTCCCTCGGGCCAGGAACGGGGAAGGGAGAGGACTGCCTCCGAAGCTACCTGGGGACCATCAGTAAATCGCGATCCCTCGAGTCCGGCGAGGTAGGCCCGGTAGACGGCTTCGAGGCGGCTCAGGTGCCCGAGGCCCGCGGCCTCGATCCGATCGCCGAGGGTATCCGGGTCGATCATCGACTCCCGGAAGTCGTCGACCAGGTCCAGCAGGGCATCGACGAAGCCGGGCTGGGTCTCGAGCCGGCCCGCCTCCTCCCGCCATTCCTTCGCAACCGCATCGGCCATCAACTTCCTCCGACGCAGAGGACCTGCGCCCGGCAGCGGTGGCTTCCCTGCCATCTCGAGGATTTCCGAACAGAGGTCCCGGAAATGGACGATCCGCAGGCCCGTCGCCGCACCGGTCTCCCCGGTGAGCCTTCGTTCCCAGGCAAAGATGTCACTCACCGAAGGGACGACGAGCACCGGTTCCCTGGTCCTGCTCTGGTCGATCAACTCGATTAGGCGCTCGGTTCGCCCCGAATTGGGAGGGCCGGTGATCAGGCGAAGGGGCATGGCACGACCTTACTGTCGTGGGAAACACCCTGGAACTGACACGGGGAGCGACCGGGGTGCCTTTTTCGTCCACTCCGCGGTCTATCTTCGGGTTCGTCATCCTGCCCCTCGTTCAAAGCACGGAAGGCCATTGACGATGCCCCTCTGTTTCGTCGATCCAGCCGACGCAATCCACGTCGTCTCCGAGTCCGTCGGCAGGGAAGCCCGTCGGCAACTCCTCGGCGAGGCCCTCAGGGCCTGGGTCGACGAGATCCCGGAGGACGAACTCCGCGATCAGTACGCCCGCGCTCTGGCCGAGCTCGATCAGGATGACCTTTCCCTCCTCGCTGCCTGGCACAGCTCGATGGAGGTGGGGCACCCGGTTCCCAGCCGGGACTTCCTGATGGGAGCCTTCGAATCGCTCGGCGAGCATCGAAGGGAGGCCCTAAAGCTGGCGGCGGGGTTCAGGGGCGAGGACGCCGTCGAGGACGGGATAACCGAGGACCTGGCGCTCGAGACGGTGGTCGGCGGACTCTCCTCGGAGCGGCTGATGGAGCTGGCCGAGCAGGCGCTGGACCTCTACGTCTGGGACCGGATCGGCTCCGAGAACTGAGCCGGCAGTTCGGATCGCTCAGGTAGTCTCGCCCGCTGCGGCATCGAGTTCGAGCAGTTGGTGGACTTCAGCCCGCGCCTGGGCCGTCTCGCGGAAGTGGACCGATCGAATCCCCAGCTCCCTCGCTGCCTCGCAGTTGACCTCCATGTCATCGACGAAGAGGCAGGCCTCGGGCGGGAGCTCGACCCTTTCCAGGGTCAGCTCATAGATCCTCGGATCGGGCTTCCGACAGCCGACGAAAGCCGAATCGACGACGGTCTCGAACAGCTCGTCGACCGGAAGCATCGAGCGCCAGAGGGGCTCCCACTCACGGACGTTGTTGGTCAGAAGGGCGGCCCGGATGCCGTTCCGTCGTACCTCGCGGATCAGGTCGATCATCCCTTCGTTCGGATGGAGCGCCTCGAAGAAGCGTTCCCCGAGGTCCCGGAACTCGACCTCCCGTTCCAGGTCTTCCGAGAGCTGCCGGGACATCATCGCCATGAATTCCGACTCGGCCATCCGCCCACACTCAAGTTCGAAGAGCGGGTTCTTGCCCTCCGACTCGGTCAGGGCGGCAAGAGCCAGTCCGAGGCTCTCGGGGGGAATGTCCGCATCGTCCTGGACCGCAGCGAAGGACTGTACGAGGGGTGAGGTGAGCACGCCTCCGAAGTCCGAGATCAGCATCTCGATCCTCCGGTTGGGGACGTCCTCAGGCATCAGGTCCATCGCCGGGCCCGGGCAGGGAGGGGGGAGGGCGGCGGTCCGGCGGCCGATCCATGGTCTCGGATCGAGTCGGGATCGCTGACGGATCGAGGGTGACTTCGACCGCCTCGCCTTCGATGTCGAAGTCCCGGCCGCGGACGCGCCACGCCTCCCATGCCCGGCCGCCCCAGGTCGCGCCCGCTGCCGCCCATCGAAAACGACCGGCGAAGAGGGCGATCGCGGTGATCCGGACTAGGTAGCGGGTCGGGGGGAAGAGGAGGATCAGTCCGAGGATCGAGGAGATGAACCCCGGCAGGACGAGCAGCAGTGCACCCGAGGTGATCATCGTTCCGTCGAAGGCCTCCCGGGCCGGGGGCCGGCGCTCGGAAAGGGCACCCCTGAAGCGCCGCCAGTGGGCTTCGCCCCGGTACCGGAGGATCAGGAGCCCGACCAGGGTGGAGAGGAACAGCAGGCCAAACATCGGTAAAACGCCCAGCCAGACTGCGACTCCGACCATCGCCGCCAGCTCGGCGATCGGCCAGAGGATCAACAGGGTGACCAACAGGATCATCTCTTGGGAGGTTACGGAGTGACCGGTGCCTGCGGGGGGCTCCGACTCCGGAGGGCAAACCTACGGCTAGGATTGACTCATGTCTGAAAACGGTTCATCCATGCCTTCGAAGGAGCAGGTCTTCGAGGTGCTCGAGGAGGTGATCGACCCCGAGCTCGGCCTCGATTTCGTTTCGCTGGGCCTCGTCTACGACGTCGAGATCGAAGACCCTGACGTCTACGTCACCTTCACCCTGACCACGCCTGCCTGTCCGATCGGACCCCAGGTCTCGGAACAGATGAAGGAAGTGGTCGGTCGCCTGGCCGGAGTCGGCGAGGTCCACCCGAAGATGATTTTCGACCCACCGTGGTCGCCGGAGATGATGTCCGAGGACGCCAAGTTCGCCCTCGGGTTCTGACCGTCTGGCGGGACCTTGGCACAGACCTTCCTCCTGATGCTCCCGTTCGCCCTGGCGGGGGCGGTCAGTCCGATGGTGCTCACGGAGCAGACGGTCCTCTTGACCACGGCCGGGGGTCGGAGGACGGCTTCGATCTATGCCGCTGGGGCGATCCTCGTCCTGATCGTCTACGTCTCGCTGCTCCTGCTGTTCGGCAACCTGATCTCCTTTCCGGCCCACGAGTCCTTCAGCGCGTCGGTCGATCTGGGGCTCGGCATTGCCCTGCTGCTCTTCGCGAGTTTCCTTCGTCACAGGGGGAAGATCAAGGCCGCCCGACGGGTGGAGAAGGAGGAGAAGAAAGAGGTCCGAATGGCGGTCGGTCCTGTGCAGGCCTTTGGCTTTGGGTTGCTCGGGATGGCGACCAACGTGACGACCCTGGCCGCAGTCGTTCCTGCCGCGAAGATCATCTCGGAGAGGGAGAACGGCCTCACCGACAACGTGGTCCTGGGTCTGATCGTGGTCGTGATTGCAGCGATCCCCGCATGGATCCCGATCGCCCTGACCCTCGTCGCGCCTGGTCCGGCCGATCGATTCCTCAACGCATTGGGCGACTTCTTCCACCGTCGCGGCAGGTTGATGCTCGTCGTGATCTTCGGCCTGCTGGGGATCTACCTGATCGTCAGCGGCCTGCTCAAGCTCGCCTCGTAGTCGGGTCCCGGTCGCCCGGGTCCGCCTAGTCCTCGGTGCAGGTGGCGACCAGTTCGGCCAGGGCCTCGTTCAGCCCCTCCGAGACCATCTCGATGTCGGGCATCGCGTCGAAGTCACCGAGCAGGCCGAAGTCGACCTTGCCGTTGTAGGAGATGACCGCGACGGCCAGCCCGTGGTTCTCGGCCAGGAACGGGATCGGGAAGACTTCGCTCATCTCCCTTCCCAGCATGTAGAGGGGGATCTGGGGACCCGGGACGTTAGTCACCAGGAGGTTGAACAGCCTGGTCGAGAAGTTGAGTCGCCCTGACTGGGCGAGGAGGGTCGGCGGTGCAAAGTCGTTCAGCCTGGCGATCACTTCGGCTCC
Source organism: uncultured Solirubrobacterales bacterium (assembly GCA_903891285.1). Classification (GTDB taxonomy): domain Bacteria; phylum Actinomycetota; class Thermoleophilia; order Solirubrobacterales; family 70-9; genus 67-14. Next base: position 18,647 of record CAITDZ010000205.1, on the reverse strand, counting down.
CAGGGCCTGTTTCGACTCCTTCAGGCCGTCCATCGCTGCGGAGACGATTTCGAGCCTCCGGACAGGGTCGCTTTCGTAGACCGGCAGCAGTCCCCGCATCGCGGCAAGTCGGTTCCCGAGCGCCCCGTGTTCGTCCTCGGCCCGAACCGAGACCGGCACCAGCGCCCGCAACTCGAGACCGTCCACGTCGACTCCACGGTTGATCAGCCAGTTCCTGAGTGACCCGGTCACGGTCGCGAGCACCACGTCGTTGACAGTGGTGCCGTAGTGGTTCTTGACCGTCTTCAGGTCCTCGAGGCTGGCCCGGGTGAGCGCAATCCTCCTGTGGGGCGTGATCTCGGTGTTGAGCGGGACGTCGGGAGCCGGGTCTGCGAACTGCTTTGCGATCTCCGCCAAACCCTCGATTCCCTCCCCGATCTTGGCTGCGATCTGCTGAGGGTTGCGAACCGCGTCGAGCGCCCTTGCACTGAGTCTGAGCGGCGCGCCGGCAACTTCGCCGGCGCTCTGGCCGAGCAGCTCATACTCCGAGGGTGAGCGGCGGGGCTCCCAGGGCTCTACCCGTTCGACCGGTTCGGGATCGGGGGTGAGGTCGAATATGACGGTTCCGATATCGACCCCGGACACGCCATCGATCATCGCGTGGTGGCTCTTGATCAGGACGGCGAAGCGGTCGCCTTCGAGGCCTTCGACCAGGTACATCTCCCAGAGGGGCTTCTCGCGGTCGAGCGACTGCGAGAAGACACGGTTGGCGAGGGTGATCAACTCCCGTTCGGTCCCCGGACTCGGCAGGGCGGTGTGGCGCATGTGGAAGGCGAGGTTGAAGGCGTCGTCGTCCACCCAGAGGGGGCGGCCGATGTCCATTGGGGGATAGGCCAGCTTCTGCCTGTAGCGTGGGACGAGCGGAAGCCTCGACTCGACGTGGGCCAGGAAATCGCGGTAGGCGGGGGGCTCCCCATCGAAGATCAGGACGGCCCCGATGTGCATGTGGCTCGCCTCGTTCTCGTTGGTGAGGAACGAGGCATCCAGCCCGGTGAGGCGGTCCATGTGCGGTGTCGTCAGCTCTTCCATCGTGCTCCGGTCGGTCAGGATCGGTCGATTCCGATCCCTGCTCCCGGACGGCACCTTACTCCGGCTAACCTCCCGGTATGTCCGAAACCCCCGCATCGATACCGAAAAGGGTCATCCTTGCCGCCCCCCGCGGGTACTGCGCCGGAGTCGATCGGGCCGTCCAGACCGTCGAGGAGGCACTCGAGGAGCATGGTGCCCCGATCTACGTACGCAAGGAGATCGTCCACAACAAGCATGTGGTCGAACAGCTCGCGGAACGGGGTGCGATCTTCGTCGAGGAGGAGACCGAGGTGCCCGAGGGCGAGATCGTCGTCTTCTCGGCACACGGTGTGGCTCCCGCGGTCCACGAGCGGGCGGCCCAGCGGAAGCTCCGGACGATCGATGCCACCTGCCCCCTCGTGACCAAGGTCCATGTTGAGGCCCGCAAGTTCGCCGAGGACGGCTACACGATCGTCCTGGTTGGCCACGAGGGCCACGAGGAGGTCGAGGGAACGATGGGGGAGGCCCCGGAGAGCATCGTCTTGGTCCAGACGGTCGAGGATGCCGAAGCTCTTGAGCTGGAAGATCCCGACCACGTGGCCCTGATTACCCAGACGACCCTCTCGGTGGACGAGACGGCCGAGATCATCGCCCGGCTGAAGGAGCGGTTCCCGAAGATCGTCACCCCGAAGTCGGAAGACATCTGTTACGCGACAACCAACCGTCAGATCGCAGTCAAGGAGATCGCAGCCGATTGTGACCTCGTCCTGGTCATCGGCTCGACCAACTCTTCCAACTCGAACCGCCTGGTCGAGGTGGCCCGGGAGTACGGGGCGGCCTCCCACCTGATCGACAACCACACCCAGGTCAGGCCAGAGTGGCTCGAGGGGGTGGAGACGGTAGGGATCACCTCCGGGGCGAGTGCTCCCGAGGAGCTGGTCGAGGACCTGGTCGAACTGTTCCGTGAGATGGGTGTCGAAGAGATCGGCGAGAGCCGTACCGTCGACGAGTCGGTCAGGTTCATGCTGCCGAAGGAGATCCGGAAGGGTCTCCCGATGGCCGGCTAGGCCCGGGCGCGCGCTGGGGCGAAGGAGATACTCCAGATCTCGGGTTCCCCCTCCAGTGCCACCCGCATCCTGTGGCTCTCGTGCCCGTCGTGGAGGGCGAGACGGTAGAGGCCGGGTCCCTGGATCTCCACCGGCGCCTGGGGAGTTCCGTCCAGCTCCACCTCGAGTCGCCCCGTTCCCGTAGCGGTGGCCCAGGCCGATCCGGCCTCGTATTCGACCTCGAACTCCATTCCACCCGAACTCGTGGTCCACGGCCCGTCACCACCCGGGAAGAGTTCGGGGCTGGGAGCGATCACTTCGACCCCCTGCTCATCGGTGTCCCTGATCGGCCCCATCGGTTCCGGGAGTTCGGAGGCCTTGGATGGTCCGAGGCTCTCCCGCAGGGCCTCTTCGGTCGCCCGGTACTCGCCCTCCCCGAAGTGGAACCACCGAAGGGCACCTCCCCGCCCCCAGAGGAACAGCGACGGCCAGCCCTCGCAGCCGTAGAGCTTCCAGAGCGCCATCTCGGGGTCGACAAGCACCGGGTAGCTGATCCCCAGGCGCTCTGTTGCCATGGACACCTCGGCAGGATCGCCACCGAAGGGAAAACGGGGGGCCTGGACCCCGATCACCGTCAGGCCCAGGGCTCCGTAGCGCTCGAACCAGCCGTTCAGGTAGGGGACGGTCCGTACCGAGTTGAGCTGGGAGAAGTCGAAGAAGTGGATGAGGGCCGGACCCCTCGACACCAGTTCGTCCATCCGGCCGGGGTCGTCTCCTACCCAGAGCCCCTCGCTCGGGAGGTCGGGCGCCCGGATGTCGTCCCTCGCCCGTTCCACCTCAGCGTTCACCTTGGCGATTCTAGGGACGGGAGGGCGCCCATCGGCCCCCGGGCGGGCCGCTCGCTGTTCTATGATCGAGGCCCTTCAACGACCGCAAGGAGAGTCCACAAAAGATGAACCTCTGGGATCGCATCGAACAGTCTCGAGCCAGGTGGAACGTCCTCGAACACCCCTTCTACCAGCGGTGGTCGGCGGGGGAGCTGACCCTCGACGAGCTGGCTGATTACTCGGGTCAGTACAGGTACGCGACCGAGGCCGTGGCGACGATGAGCGCCGGTGTTGCGGGAGCGGCCCCGGAGGCGGAACGCAAGGGCCTCGAGGCCCACGCCCGCGAGGAGGCCGACCACGTCGCGATCTGGGACCAGTTCGTCGACGCAGTGGGCGGCGACGCAACGGCGGAGCCGAACCCCGAGACGGCGGAGTGCGTCGAGGCGTGGACGAGGGCTGACGGTTTCGGACCCCAGCTCGCCCGCCTGTTCGCGGTCGAGTCGGGTCAGCCGGAGATCTCGAAGACCAAGTCGAAGGGTCTCTCGGAGTTCTACGGGATCGAGGATGCTCCGGCCCGTGAGTACTTCACGGTCCACGCGACGATGGACGTCGAGCATGCAGAGGAAGGCCGCAAGCTGGTCGAGCGGTACATGGCCGACTTCGACGAGGATGAGCTCGCTGCGGCCGCCGAGGAGGCCTTCCGCGCCAACTGGCGCCTCCTCGACGGTGTAGACGCCTCCTGATCGAACCCCTCTTCGCACATGCCCTGGCCACCGGCCAGGACATACCCCTGCCGGTATGGCTGTTCGCCTGGGGGGCCTCGCTCGTACTGATCGTCTCCTTCTTCGTGATTGCCGCCGGCTGGCGGAAGGTCAGGTACGAAGGGGATTCCTGGCGGCCGTTGGGCGGATTCCTCGGCCGCCTTCCGACCTTCTGGCCCCTTCGGCTCCTCGGGGGCCTGGCTGGCGTCTTCCTTCTCTGGCTGGTGATCTTTGCCGGACTCGAGGGAACCGAGGCCCCCGACCGGAACTTCGCCACCACTTTCGTCTTCGTCACGGTCTGGCTCGGATTCCCGGCGGTGGCGGTCGCCTTCGGCGACATCTTCCAGCTGGTCAACCCCTGGCGGGCCCTCTCGACCCCGGTCGGCTGGCTGGTCAGGAAGGGCCTCGGAAGGGAGCCCTCACACTTTGTCTACCCGGAGCGACTGGGTCGATGGCCGGCCGCTGTCGGCCTTCTGGCGGTGGTCTGGCTCGAGCTGATCTACGGATCGGGTAACTCGGTCGCGATCGGGGTCGAGCCGAAGGCAATTGCAATCGGAGCGATCATCTACACCGTCTACACGTTGTCGATGGTCGGGCTCTTCGGTCGGAACAAGTGGTTTGCGAACGGGGAGGTCTTCTCGGTCTATTTCGGAATGTTCGGGTCCCTCGGAAAGCTGGCGGTCAGGGAGGGGCGCCTCGGCGTCCGCAAGTTCATGTCGGGGACCACGACCTGGATCACCGGTAGCGGGTCGGTAGCCGTGGCCGTCGCCGCCGTCGGCTCGACGACCTTCGACGGCGCCCAGGAGGGAATCCTCTCCGGTCCGCTCGACGCGGTCACCTCATGGATGACTGAGGTCGGGTTCGGCCCCCTGGCCTCGGGCCGGCTGGGTGCGACCGCGGTTCTCGTACTGAGCGTGCTGATCGTTTCCCTGATCTTCACCGTGGGGATCAGGGGCATGTCGACCGTGCCGGGGGCACCCCCCCGACGCGACCTGGCCCGATCGTTCGGCCACGTCCTGATCCCGATCGCATTCGCCTACCTGGTGGCCCACTACTTCAGCCTGTTCGCCTTCCAGGTACAGGCCCAGTTCACCTTCCTGCTCTCCGACCCCCTGGGGAATGGCACCACCGACCTCTTCGGGACCGCCGGTAGCGGGGTGGACTACGGACTGGTGAGCCCGGAGTTCACCTGGTACGTCCAGGTGGCCGCCCTGATCGCGGGCCATGTCGCGGCCCTCGCACTCGCCCACGACCGGGCGCTTGCGATCTGGGGCGACTACCGCTCCGCGACCCGGTCGCAGTACTGGATGCTCGGGGTGATGGTGGCCTTCACCTGCTTCGGACTTTTCCTGCTCTCGGTCACCAACGCCTGAGAGGGATCTGAATCCGGGAGGCCCGGCCGGTCCCCGTCAGAGGACTTCGGTCAGCCGCTCCTCGAGCTTGCCCGCGATCTCGTCCCGGACCGGGCCCTCGCCGAGCCGCTCGAGCAGGGACTGGAGGAAGCCCTCGACGACCAGGGAGCGCGAGGTCTCCTCGTCGAGCCCACGGGACTCGAGGTAGAACATCTGGGTCGGGTCGACCTGGGCGATCGCGGCTGCGTGGGTGCAGGCGACGTCATCGGCGAGGATTTCGAGGCCCGGTATCGCGTCGGCGTGCGCATCGGGGGAGAGCAGCATGTTCCGACATTCCTGGAAGGCGTCGGTCTTCTGGGCGCCCTCCTCGACCTTGATCATCCCCCGCCAGACGGCCGTGGCCTTGTCGGCGAGGATTCCGCGAAAGGCGAGGTCGGAGATCGTGTTCTCGGCCGCGTGTTCCTGCAGGGTGTCGTAGTCGAGGTGCTGCCCGTTGCCACCGGCGTAGCCGCCGGTGACCCGTGCTTCGGAGCCCGCTCCGACCAGTCGGGTGGTCATCCGAACCTTCCCGTTCCCGGACCCGAACCCGAGCGCTGCCCAGTCGAGCAGCCCGTCACGGTCCACGGTCGCCCGCTGGGTCGAGAACAGCCAGGCCCTCTCGGAGAGGTCCTGGGAAGTCACGTAGTGGAGCCGGGCGGCCTGGCCGACCGAGACCTCGACCACCGTGTTCAGCAGGGCATCCGTGCCGTCGTCGGAAGACCGGTAGTCCTCCCAGACCTCGGCGCTCGCTCCTTCCTCGAGAACGACCAGGGTCCGCCAGTAGACGGCAGCTCCGGCCTGATCGAGGTCGAGCCCGATCCGGATCGGCTGATCGACGACGACGCCCTCAGGCACGTGGATGAAGACCCCGTCGGTCCAGTCGGCCTCGTTCCGGGCGACGAACGGGTCATCTGCCGCTACGAGCGATCCGAGGTGCCGTTCGACCAGCTCGGTGTGCTGCTCGATTGCCTCGGTAAGCGGCATTACGGTGACTTTGCCGTTCCCTCCGTCGATCGTTGCCCCGGCCGGTGAGACCGAGTAGGCCTCGAAGTCCAGCTCGTCCAGCGAGGTGAACTCCCAGCCCTTGACCTTCCGGTCGGGCAGGGGCAGGGTCTCTACCAGCCCCCTTGCCTTATCCCTCCGGCCGGCCAGCCACTCGGGCTCGGCCGCGACCGGGCTACCCAATTGAGCCCTCCATCTGCAGCTCGATCAGCCGGTTCAGTTCGACCGCGTACTCCATCGGTAGTTCCTTGGTTACCGGCTCGATGAATCCGTTTACGATCATCTTCGAGGCCTCCTCCTCGGAGAGGCCGCGGCTCTGGAGGTAGAACAGCATGTCGTCGCCGACCTTCGAGACGGTCGCCTCGTGGCCGATGTCCGCATCGTTGGCGTCGATTCGGATGGTCGGGTAGGTGTCCGAGCGCGAGTCCTCGTCCAACAGGAGAGCGTCGCAGACCACTTTCGAACGGGTTTCGGTCGCCCCGTCTGCAACCTCGAGCAGGCCGCGGTAGGTGGAGCGTCCGCCGTCCTTAGAGATCGACTTGGAGAAGATCGAGGATGTCGTCTTCGGGGCCGCATGGATGATCTTGGCCCCGGCATCCTGATGCTGTCCCTCGCCTGCGAAGGCGATCGAGAGCACCTCGCCGTGGGCCCGTTCACCGGTCAGATAGATCGACGGGTACTTCATGGTCAGTTTCGAGCCCAGGTTGCAGTCGACCCACTCCATCGTTGCGCCCTCCTGGGCGATCGCTCGCTTGGTAACCAGGTTGTAGACGTTCTGCGACCAGTTCTGGACGGTCGTGTACCTGACCCTCGAGCCAGGCTTGGCGATGATCTCGACCACCGCGGAGTGGAGGGAATCGGTCGAGTAGACGGGGGCCGTGCAGCCCTCGATGTAATGGACGTCGGAACCCTCCTCGGCGATGATCAGGGTCCGCTCGAACTGGCCCATGTTCTCGGTGTTGATCCGGAAGTAGGCCTGTAGCGGCATCTCTACCTTGACGCCCTTCGGGACGTAGACGAAGGAACCGCCCGACCAGACGGCCGAGTTGAGTGCGGCAAGCTTGTTGTCGTTCGGGGGGATGACCGTCGCCCAGTACTCGCGGACGATGTCCTCGTGCTCCTTGAGCGCGGTGTCCATGTCGAGGAAGATCACGCCCTGCTTTTCGAGCTGCTCGTTTACCTGGTGGTAGACGACTTCCGATTCGTACTGGGCCCCGACACCGGCGAGGAACTTCCGTTCGGCCTCGGGGATGCCCAGTCGGTCGAAGGTGTTCTTGATGTCCTCGGGGACGTCGTCCCAGTCGCGCTCGGGTCGCTCCGAAGCACGCACGAAGTAATGGATGTCGTCGAAATCGATCTGGTCGAGGTCACCGCCCCACTGCGGAGTCGGCCGGGACTCGAAGTAATCGAGTGACTTGAGCCGGAACTCCCGCATCCATTCCGGTTCGTCCTTGTACTCCGAAATCTGCTCGACCAGCTCCCTGGTCAGTCCCTTCGGTGCCTTGTAGGAGTACCCGGTCTCGGGATCGTGGAAGCCGAACTTCTCCTCATAGTCGGCGTTGATCCCCTGGACCTTCTCCTTCTCTTCTATTACCTCGGGAGTTGCCATCGTCAGACCTCCACCTTGATCGTGTCGTCGCTGGTATCCACCGGAAAAGTCCTGACCGGCTGGAAGGCCGGCAGCGTCTTCGGCTGTCCGGTCCTCAGGTCGAACAGGGAGCCGTGCCTCGGGCACTCGACCGTGCACCCGGACGGGTCAAGGGTACCTTCGGCGAGGGGTCCGTCGTCGTGCGAGCAGCGGTCCTCGATCGCCAGGAAGGTTCCGTCGCAGTTGAACACCGCTACGGGTACGTCTCCGGTCTCCACTACCCGGACTGAACCGGGAGTCAACTCGGCCACGGGACAGACTTCGATCTTTTCGCCTTTGCCGTTCAAATCGCCCTCTGACGTACCGGACTTTTCCTTTCATGACTTGGATTCGGCACTTTTCCCTAGCGCCAGAGTAGGAATTGGATGATACCGGTCCGGGGTGCCGGTCAGGCCTCCCAGTCGACCTCCCGACCGAGGCCTGCTCCCTTGACGACCTTGAGGCCGAGAAGAGCACACTTCATCCGGGTTGCCGAGATCTCGATCCCGAGGAGGTCGAGCACTTTCTCCTTCGGCAGGGTGACCAGTTCATCACGGGAGAGCCCGGTCAGCTCGTCGGTCAGCATCGAGGTCGCCGCGGTCGAGATCGCGCAGCCCTTCCCTTCGAACCTGACCTCGGACACCCGATCGTCTTCGTCGAGCCGGATGGTCACGTGCTGCTCGTCGCCACAGAACGGGTTGTTGTCCTCGAACTCGAGGTCCGGCTCTTCGATCCGCCCGAAATTATGGGGGCGCTTGTAGTGCTCGAGGATCTGTTCGCGGTAGAGCTCGTCCACCTAGCTCACCCACCGTCGGAGAAGATCCGCCTGCAGTCCTCGAGCCCCTCGACCAGCCGGTCGACCTCCTCGGGCGTGTTGTAGACCGCGAAGCTCGCCCGGGTCAGTGCCGGCACCCCGAGGCGTTCCATCAAGACCTGGTTGCAGTGGTGCCCTGCCCTTACCGCGACGCCGTGGCGATCGAGTATCTGGGCGACGTCGTGGGGGTGGATCCCTTCGAGGTCGAACGAAACGATCGCCTCGCGGTCATCTCCCTCCGGGGGACCGAATACCGTCAGCCCCTCGACCTCGCCAAGCCGCCCGAGGGCGTAGGAGCCGATCGCCCTCTCCTGGGCCCCGATCGCCTCCACCCCGAGTTCCCCGACCCAGTCGACGGCCGCCCCGAGGCCGACCGCTTCGGCGATCATCGGAGTCCCGGCTTCGAACCGGGCCGGTGGGGAGGCCCAGGTGATCCCGTCCTTGCTTACCTTCGAGATCATCGAACCGCCACCCTCGAAGGGTTCAAGGGTGTCGAGAACCTCGCGCCTTCCGTGAAGCACCCCAACTCCGGTCGGTCCGTACAGTTTATGTCCGGTTATCGCGTAGAAGTCGGCTCCGATCGCAGCCACGTCGACCGGAATCCGCGGTGCCGCCTGGGTCCCGTCGACCAGGGTCACAGCACCGGCCTCTTTCGCCTCGGCGACCAACTCCTCGACGGGATTACGCGTTCCGAGGACGTTCGAGACGTGGGTCATCGCGACCGCGCGCGGGCCCTTCTCCATTGCTTCCGAGAAGGCCTCCCGGTCGAGCCTGCCCTCGTCGTCGACCGGCACCCACTCGAGCTCGGCTCCCGCCCTTCGAGCCGCCAGGTACCAGGGCACGATGTTCGAGTGGTGCTCCATCTCGGTCAACACCACGAGGTCGCCGGACCCGAGGTTCTCTTCGCCCCAGGCTTGCGCGGCGACGTTGATCGCTTCGGTCGCATTCCGGGTGAAGATGACGTCCCTGGCCTCTGCTCCGATCAGCCCGGCCACCTTTCCCCTGGCTCCCTCGTAGAGCGCGGTCGCCTCCTCGGAGAGGGTGTGGACTCCCCGGTGGACGTTGGCGTTGTGGTTTCGCAGGAACTCCGAGATCGATTCGATCACGGCCAAGGGCTTCTGGGCGGTAGCACTGTTGTCGAGGTAGGCCAGCGGTACCCCGTTGACATCCCGTTCGAGGATCGGGAACTCGGATCGGATCTCCTCGATCGATCGGGGAAGGGGGGGCGAGGTAGGGGAGGCAGCTTCCATCAGCTTGCCGCCTCGACCTCCTCGCGGATCCAGCCGTAGCCTTCGGCCTCGAGCTGGTCGACCAGCTCGGCGCCGCCCTCCTTGACGATCTTGCCGTCGTACATGACGTGGACCACGTCGGGTTCGACCATGTGCAGGAGTCGCTGGTAGTGAGTGATCACCAGGGCCCCCATGTCAGGACCCGTGAACCTGTTTATTCCGTCCGCCACGGTCTTCAGTGCGTCGATGTCGAGTCCGGAGTCGGTCTCGTCGAGGATCGCTATTTCCGGCCTCAGCAGCGCCAGCTGGAGGATCTCCATCCGCTTCTTCTCACCACCGGAGAAGCCGTCGTTCAAGTACCTGCTAGAGAAGTCCTGGGGGATGTTCGCCAGGTCCATCGCCTCGCGGGCCTGATCGGCGAACTCCTTGATCTTCAGCGGCTCCTCACCGGCAGCCTCGCGGTGTGCATTGAGGATCATCCTCAGGTATTTCGAAACCGCCACCCCGGGGATCGCGACCGGGTATTGGAAGGCCATGAAGACACCGGCAAGCGACCGTTCGTCGGGGTCGGACTCGGTCATGTCCTCCCCGTTGACGAGGATCGAGCCTTCGGTGACGTCGAGCGCCGGATGGCCCATGATCGCGTTGGCCAGGGTCGACTTGCCGGATCCATTGGGGCCCATAAGGGCATGGACTTCCCCCTTTCCGACCGAGAGGTCGATCCCCTTGAGGATCTCCTTGTCGTCAACGCTTACGTGAAGGTCCTTGATCTCGAGTTCTGCCATCTGTCCTTCGCTCCGTTTCCTTTTCTGGGTTTACAGGTCGTTTGGTTCGGGTCGGGGTTCGCTCCCGGACCCGTGGCGCGTTCCGGTTCGTTTCAGGCCGGGCTGCCGACCGGCTGGGGGTTCCGGTCGCGCTCCCCGGCGAACTCGACGAGATCGGACAATGTCGTCTCTCGCAAGGCATCGGTGACACCACCGTGTACTCGGGTCCAGAGCAGCTTGGTCGCGCAGGGTCCGTCTTCCGGAGCCAGGTGGGAGCATTGGACCCGGCCTGCGGGCTCAGCTTCGAAGCACTCCATCGGGACGATCGGTCCCTCCAGGGCCTCGACTACCTCCAGCATCGTGATCTCTGCGGGATCCCGACCCAGCGAGTAGCCGCCCCGTGCGCCCCTCGTCGATTCGACGAGGCCGGCCTGCTTCAGTCGCGCCACCAGGTGCTCCATGTAGGAGAGGGGCAGGTTCTCGGCTTCGGCGATCGAGGCAAGCGAGAGTGGTTGGTCGCGCTGGTCGCGACCGAGCTCGATCATCAGGCGAACCCCGTATTCCGCTTTCGTCGAGAACAGCACGGGAGAAATCCTAGACGATCAGTCGGGTAATATCTGGTCAGGTCTCGGAGCCGGATTCGGCCAGTTCCAGGGGGGTCGTGTACCGAGAATGAAGCAGCCGTAAGACCAAGGAGGACAACAGATGAAGACCACCCGTGAATCGACCTTCGCAGCGACCCTGAGGACGACCATGCTCATGGCCCTGCTCTCCGGCTTCCTGGTCGCGATCGGCTTCCTGATCGGTGGCCCCGACATGGCCATCCTCTTCCTGCTCGGAGCGGCAGCGATCAACTTCTTCACCTACTTCTTCAGCGACAAGTTGGCCCTGAAGATGAGCCGGGCCGAGCCGATGGAGGAATCCGAGCACCCGGAGTTCTACGAGATGGTCCGTGAGCTCTGCCAGACGGCGGACCTGCCCATGCCGAAGCTCTACACGATTCCCCAGGCACAGCCGAACGCCTTCGCGACCGGGCGGAACTACAACAACTCGGCAGTGGCAGTCACCGAGGGGATAATGCAGCTCCTCCCGAAGAACGAACTCCGCGGGGTCGTCGCCCATGAGCTCGCCCACATCAAGCATCGCGACATCCTGATCCAGTCGGTCGCGGCCACGATCGGTGCCGCGATCACCTACCTCGGCTACATGCTTATGTGGTTTGGCAGCGACAACAACTCGCCGCTGGGCCTGGTCGGGGTCCTGGCGATGGTCCTGTTGGCCCCGCTCGCTGCGTCGATCATCCAGCTGGCGGTCTCGCGTCAGCGTGAGTACGCGGCCGATGCCGGCGGCGCCCAGATCTCCGGTGAGCCGGAATCCCTGGCCAGCGCACTACTCCGGCTCGAGGCCGGTACCGAGCAAATCCCGATGCAGGGCCACGTCAACGATGCGACCGAACCCCTCTACATCGTCAAGCCATTCAAGGCCAGGGGCCTGGCAGGACTGTTCTCGACCCATCCGCCGATCGAGGAGCGGGTCGAGCGCCTCCGCCAGATGCGCCCGTCGCTCTGAGTCGGGAGGGGCAGTCGTCTTGGGCGAGCACTACCCACCTGTAGACTCGCCCGTTCAAGTCCAAATATCGGATAGGAATTAGACCCATTTGCTTTCCGGACCCTCAGGTCGGGCAAGCAGAGGGTCGGGGAAGGAAAGATGGAACCGAAGTCGGCTGAGAGGGGCACGGAGCTCGAGGAAATCCCCGTCGGGCGTGCCCGTGAAGAAATCGAGGCGGGCGGCATAGTCCTCCTCGACACCCGCGAGCCCCACGAACACTCGGCCGCCCACATCGACGGCTGCATCCTGATTCCCCCAGCGATGGTCGCCGACAACGTGGAGCAGCAAATCCCGGACCGTTCGGCCCGGGTGATCGTCTACTGCGCTGCCGGCACTCGATCCGAGGCGGCCGCCCGGCAGATGATCGAGATGGGCTACGAAGACGTCGCCAACATGGTCGGCGGTATCGCCGAGTGGCAGCAGCAGGGCCTGCCCGTCGTCTCGGAAGCCTCGCTGACCCCCGAGCAGCGGAACCGCTACTCACGCCACCTCCTCCTGCCCGAGGTCGGCGCCGATGGGCAGGTCCGGATGCTCGAATCGAAGGTCCTGCTGTTGGGGGCAGGCGGGCTGGGAGCCCCAACCGCGCTCTACCTGGCCGCCGCGGGGATCGGGACGATCGGGATCGTCGATGACGACGTGGTCGATGCCTCGAACCTCCAGCGTCAGGTGATTCACGACACCACCCGGATCGGCCAATCGAAGACCGCCTCGGCCCGCCAGGCGATCGAGGCGCTCAACCCCGACGTCGAGGTGATCGAGTACGGCACCCGGCTCGACGCCGACAACGTCCTCGAGATCATCGGTGCCTACGACGTGATCGTCGATGGGGCCGACAACTTCCCGACCCGTTACCTGCTGAACGACGCGTCGGTCCGTCTGGGGAAGCCGGTCGTTTCGGCCTCGATCCTGGGCTTCGACGGGCAGATCTCGACTTTCGTGCCCGGTGAGGGGCCCTGCTACCGCTGCCTCTACCCGACCCCACCACCTCCAGAGCTCGCGCCGAGCTGCTCGGCGAACGGCGTGCTCGGGGTGATGGCCGGCGTGATGGGCCTTCTCCAGGCCAACGAGGTGATAAAGCTGGTCCTCGGGATTGGCGAGCCGCTGATCGGCAGACTCCTCCTCTACGAGGCTCTGACGACCAGGTTCACGGAGCTCAGGGTCCGACAGGATCCAGAATGCCCGGTCTGTGGCCCCGAGGCACCCGAGATCGAGGACCTCGGCAGGTTCCCGGACTACGAGGCATTCTGCGGCGGCCATACGGGCTCCTGACTCTCCCGTTACGATCCTCGCGATGGCCAAGGTCAAGATCCCACCCGTTCTCCGCCAGCACACCGGCGACGAGTCCGAGGTCGAACTCGAGGGCGACACCGTCGGAGCCGTGCTCGAGGCACTCGTGTCCCAGCACCCAGACACCAGGCCCCAGCTCTTCGGCGAAGACGATGAGCTGAACCGGTTCGTGAACGTGTACCTGAACGACGAAGACGTCCGGGTCCTGGAAGGACTCGGGACCACGGTGTCCGCAGACGACACCGTGATGATCCTGCCGGCGATGGCCGGTGGCTGAGTCGCGCCTACTCGCCCGGTAGCCCGACCCCTTCACCCCGTTCGAGGATCTCCCGGGCCTCTCCTGCCGCCGAGGCCGGGACGAGGATGTTCCTGGGGCCGGCTGCGAGGAAGTCCGGGACATCGGCAGCCGCTGTCCGCTGGATCAGGCAGGGAATCCCCTCCGAGTCGAGCAGCCCTTCGATCAGCTCGGCCTCGGCGAGGTTTCGGGCCCAGGCGACCTTGACCGGGGCGGGAGGTCGCTCCCGCCGGGACCATCTACCCAATCTCAAGATCGACGTCCTCGATCTGGCGATCCACAATTCGGAAGGCCCGGACTTCGGGCCGCTCCGGGTCCTTCAGCGAGATGATCAGCCAGGCCACGTCGGGCCAGCCCGATGCCAGGTTCACGTCGGTCTCCGAAGGGTAGGGCTCGGTCTTGGTGTGGGAGTGGTAGATCGCAACGATCTCCTCACCGGATTCCTCGATCCGGTTGACCAGCTCGAGCTGCTCCGAGGGGGAGATCGAGTACCGGAAGGGACTGTCCTCGGCGTTGGTCGCGGGGTAGACCGTCTCGGCGCGCCCCTCGCGCCCCCCGACCAGGCCACAGCACTCGTTGGGTCGTTCGTCGAGGGCCTGCCGGACTATCTGGTCCGTCAAGTGCCGGCCGAATCTCACCCGCTCACCACCAGTTGGTGGCGTCAAGGTCACCCAGGTCATCCAGTGGCTGGGTGTAGATCCCCGACGAGAGGTACTTCCAGCCCCCGTCGGGCACCAGGAAGACGATGTTCCCCTCATCGATCTCCCCGGCGATCCTGGCCGCGATTGCCGCGGTCGCCCCGGCCGAGACCCCGGCGAAGATCCCCTCCTGTTCGAGCAGCTTCCGGGTCCAGAGGACCGAGTCGAGGTTCGAGACCATGATCTTTCGGTCCAGGAGCGAGATGTCGAGGATCGGGGGGATGAAGCCGTCCTCCAGGGACCGGAGTCCCTGGACGGCTTCGCCATGCATCGGCTCGGAGGCGACCAGCAGGGTTTCCGGGTCGTTCTCCTTCAGCCGCCGTCCGTTACCCATCAAGGTTCCCCCGGTGCCGAGGCCGGCAACGAAGGCGGCGACGGAGTCGAGCTCCTCGAGGATCTCGACCGCGGTCCCGTTGTAGTGGGCGAGGGGATTCGCCTCGTTTCCGTACTGGTAGGGCATGTAGTAGCCAGGATCTGAGGCCATCTCGAGGGCAAGTTCGACGGCCCCGTTCGAGCCCTTCGCACCCTCCGAGTAGACGATCTCGGCTCCGTACATCCTGAGGATCTCGGTCCTCTCGGGGGTGACGTTGTCGGGCATCACCACCTTGAGCGGGTAGCCACGGACCCGGCAGATCATCGCCAGGGATATCCCGGTGTTTCCGGAGGTCGGTTCGAGGATCGTCACCCCGGGCTCGATCGCGCCCTCGGCCTCGGCACTCTCGATGAGCGACCGTGCGACCCGGTCCTTGACCGAGCCGGTCGGGTTTGCGGACTCGAGCTTGGCGAAGACCTTGACCTCCTCCCTGGGCGAGAAGGAGCTCAGCTCGACCATCGGGGTATGACCGATCGATTCGACCAGGTCGTGGAAGGTGCCGCCGCACGGCTTGTTGAGGAGGTCGTAGTAGGGGTTCATCGTGAGTCTGCCTCGAACACGGTCATTCCGACCGCCTTTCGGAGTTTAGCCCCCGGGGCGACCGGTCGGGGCATCGTTTGTGCGATCGGTGGCATACTTCCCGGGCTGTCCGTCGTCCCAGTCACTTAGAAAGAGGAGGAGTTACACCAATGAAGTCGTCCCGCATCTCGGCGATCCTCGCGCTGTTCGCGCTTTTCGCCGGCGCTACCGTAATTGCCGCCTGCAGCAGCGATTCCAACTCCGGAGGGTCTGTCGATTCCGAACTGATCCAGTCCGGGACGCTGACCGTCGGTTCGGACATTCCCTTCCCACCGTTCGAGTTCGGCCGGGCGCCCGACTACAAGGGCTTCGACATCGACATCGTCAGGGAGATCGCCAAGGACATGGGCCTGAAGCTGAACGTCCAGGACACCGGGTTCGACACGATCTTCACCGACGTGGCCCAGGGCAAGTTCGACATGGTCGCGTCTGCCGCGACCATCACCCCCGAGCGGCAGCAGACCGTCAACTTCTCGGACCCGTATTACGAAGCCGAGCAGGCCCTGTTGGTACCACCCGACTCCGATATCAGCACGGTGGAGGATCTCTCCGGCAAGATCGTCGGCGCCCAGGATGGGACCACCGGTGAGGCCTATGCGAACGACGAGACAGACGCCTCCGAAGTTCGGGGATTCCCTAACGGCCCGGCGGCGATCGATGCGGTCAAGGCCGGACAGGTCGACGCGACGATCATCGATCAGCCGGTCGCACAGGACGCGCTCGACAAGGGCCAGACCGGGTTCGACATCGCGACGCTGATCCCGACCGGTGAGCTCTACGGGTTCGCGTTCGCCAAGAAGAACACGGCGCTCCTCGACAAGGTCAATGAGATCGTCCAGAAGATGAAGGAGGACGGTCGCCTGGACGCCGTCTACCAAAAGTACTTCAAGACGAAGCCTCCGAAGGGTGTGGTCGACGGCACGACCGAGAACCCGGGCGAGAGTTCGTAGGTTCGTAAAGAGGAAGGTCGAGGGGGCGCCGATGGCGCCCCCTCTTCTTTCCCCCGGAGCGACCCGGACGTCGTCCGCCAGGAGGAGGCGGACCGCAATTCACTGAACGACGATGGACGCTTTTTTCCAGACCTATTTCGACTTCACGATCATCGAGGACAACTTCGGGTACGTCCTCGAGGGTTTCTGGTGGACGATTCGACTTTCGATCCTGGGCGGGATCCTTTCCCTCCTCTGGGGGCTCGTCCTCGCGGTACTGAGGCAGCTTCCCGGCAAGGCATTTGCGCCGGTCCGGTGGCTGACCGTCGCCTACATCGACGGCCTCAGGGGCATCCCCCTCCTTCTGGTGATCTTCCTGATCTACGGTGGGCTGGGGGCTCTCGCGTCGGAGGGCGTGATCCCGGAGGCGATCGGGATTCCGCGGTGGTTCGGGTTGCCGTCACCCTTCTGGTACGGCACGATCGCGATCACCCTTACCTACGGCGCCTACATGGCCGAGGTCTACCGGGCCGGTATCGAGGCGGTCCCGTCCGGCCAGACAGAGGCAGCCAGGTCGCTCGGCATGAGCCACGGTCAGTCGATGCGTTTCATCATCGTCCCCCAGGCCGTCCGCAAGGTGATTCCGCCGCTGCTCAACGATTTCATCGCCCTGATGAAGGACACCTCCCTGGTCAGTGTGATCGGCCTGGTCGAGACCGTCCAGGCCGGCAGGGACGTGTACTCCGAGACCTTCAACGCGTCCGCGTTGACCCTCGGCGCCGTCCTCTTCCTGTTGGTCACCATCCCGTTGGCCCGATTCGTCGACTGGATGATCAACCGGCAGAACCTGAAGGTCCAGAGGGGAGTCCCTTGAGCGAGCCGATCATTCAGATCGGGGACCTGAAGAAGAGCTTCGGCGAGCTCGACGTCCTCACCGGCATCGATCTCGAGATCGAGAAGGGCGAGGTCGTCTGCGTGATTGGTCCGAGCGGTTCGGGCAAGAGCACCCTGCTTCGCTGCATCAACCTGCTCGAGGAGCCTTCCGGGGGGACGATCCGGGTTGCCGGAACCCAGGTCTTCGGGGATGGCAAGCCCCAGAACCTCGACCAGCTGAGGCGCGAGGTCGGGATGGTCTTCCAGCAGTTCAACCTGTTCCCCCACCTGAGTGCGACCGAGAACGTCTCGCTCGCCCAGGTGAAGGTACTCGGTCGCTCGAGGGGTGAGGCCGACCGGAAGTCCCGGGAGCTGCTCGGCAGGGTCGGGCTCGACGAAAAGGCCGACGAATTCCCCGATCGGCTGTCGGGTGGGCAGCAGCAGCGGGTGGCGATCGCCCGGGCGCTGGCGATGGATCCCGAAGTGATGCTGTTCGACGAGGTGACCAGCGCCCTCGACCCCGAGCTGGTCCAGGGGGTCCTCGACGTCATGAGGGAGCTGGCGGACAGCGGGATGACGATGATCTCGGTGACCCACGAGATGGGGTTCGCCCGGGAGGTCTCCGACCGGACGATCTTCATGGACGGCGGGGTGATCGTCGAGCAGGGTCCCCCTGCCGAAGTGCTGGATGCCCCCCGGCACGAGAGGACCCGGAAGTTCCTAGGCCTGGTGCTGGCCTCCTGACTCGTCCGGGTCGTCGGTCACCACCTCTGCCAAAGGACCTTCGGTCTCGACCCTGCGGTCCACCACCTGCCTCAGGTAGTCGCGCCAGAGGTCCTCGACCTCCCGGAAGCGGAGGTCGAACGCGGTCTCGAGGTTGGAGCGCGGACCGCTCTTCCTGAGTCGTGCGACGAGGAGCTCGCAGGCACCACCGCCGCGGTATTCCTCGAGCAGGTCGAAAACGGTCCCTCCGAGTATCGTCGCGTCGCGCCTCGCCGGGGGGAAGGTGGGCCGCGCGCCCTCCCTCAGCCGGCGGATCACCGCCGGCCGGAACAGGTCGACCTGTCGGGCGAAGTGCTGGGCCGACCCCTCCACCAGCCAGGCCCACTCCAGGTAGCGGCGAAAGTTGGAGGGAGACCACGGTGGAGGCATCCGGCCGTTGTTGGCTGCGATGACCAGCTGTGCGTAGAGCCTTTCGGCGGATCCCTTCAGGGCCTCGAATGATGCATCGCCGGCGGCCCGCTTCTCCAACGCGGCCTCTCCGAGCACGTGGATCTCCCCGGTCATCGCCCAACCGACCAGATATCGCCTGCCGGCCGGGGCCGACGACCACCTGACCAGGGGCAGGAAGGGGTGGGCGAAGTCGAGCCAGGCGCCATTCGGGTGCACCACGACGGTGATTCCGCCGGGGACCGTCTCGAACCGGTCCTCGAGCTTGAGGCTCAGGCTCTCCAGCCCGTCGAGGATCCCCTCCGAGTAGGCGGCATCGGCATCGTC
>CAITDZ010000204.1 GCA_903891285.1 uncultured Solirubrobacterales bacterium | reverse complement strand
CTGCTTCCACGTGACCGCCCGCTTGCCCTTCTCCTTGGACTTGATCTTCACGCCCACGACGAGGTTCCGGTTACAGGTGGGGTCGGCAAAGACCTTGACCTTCTTCTTCTTCATCTTGCTCTTGGCCAGAGCGGCAGAGGAGGTCACGTCGTCCATCCCGGCTGTCCAGAACCTGTTGTGGGTCTCGGACTTGTGGTTGCCCTGGTCGACGTGGCAGCCCGGGCTGTTCGGGCCCTTGCCGTTGTTCCACTTCTGGCCATTCAGCTGGCAGATCGGAGTCACGGACTGGATCTGGCCGTTGGTGGTCAATCCGTCAACTAGCGGCGTCGGTTCACCGACGGGGATCGACGGCTTGGGGTTGCTGTTCACCTCGATCTGGGTGACCGGCCCACACGTCAGCTCGGCGAACTGGCCGAGCAGCCGCCCGAGGCGGTCGAAGTCGTCCACGACGGCGACGTCGATGTCGTTGACCGAGCTCACCGACCGGAACCCGGTGTTGTCGACCATGTTGGGACCGGCGATTTCCATCAGGCGCAACTGACTCTCGGCCGAGGTGAAGGCGGGCCCCACGCCGACGGCGACCACCTTCACACCCTTGTTCTTCAGCTTGTTGGCCTGCTGGATTGCACGGTCGATGGTCTGTTGTTTGGCGTCATCTCGCTCGGTCCAGAAGCCGATGTTCTTGCTTCCAGCGCTCCCATGGGGATCCCCTGCCCGGTTCAGGTTGAACGCGGTCGGATCACCATCGGTGACGAAGACAGCGACGTCCGGCAGCGGCGCCTTGTTGAGGTCAGCGAGCCCGTCGTCCCAGTTGGTCCAGCCACGTGAAGGTGTTGGCGGCTTCACCCAACTGGTGGGGGCATCCCATGGCCCCGTCTTGTAGCGCCAGCCTTCAGCTGGAAGCGGGGGTTGTGGGTTGAAGTAGTCAGCAACGGCGCGCGTGAGGGTGCCGTCGGTGGCCAAGGTGGTGGCGTTCACCGGCGTCATCGGCGACAACTCTTGGGCTGCGGTGCCGAACTGCGCCACGCGGGCCTCAGACTTGGTGCCGTTGAGGCCGTTCAGGAAGGCGGTGGCAGCGCTCCGAATTGTGTCCACCTGCCCCTCATCCTTGACCGAGTTGGAGGCATCCAGCATCAACCCGTAGTCCAGCGGGCACCCGGCGATCACGATGGGTTGGGGTGCGGGATCGGGACCAGTGTTGGTGCAACTGGCGTCGACCACGTTGCGCATGAGGGAGCTAAGACTCGCGAAGTCGTTGGCAAGCGCCACGTCGACCTCATTGAGACTTGTCACCCGCGCGAGCTGAGCGTCATTGAGAACCTGCGGTCCGGAGATGTCCACCAGACGGCTCTGGCTCTCGGTGTTGTTGAATGCCGATCCGACCCCGATCACGAGGACCCTCACGCCGAATGACTTCATCTGGTTGGCTGCGTTGATCGCCCGATTGAGGGTCTCCTGTTTGGCCGAGTCGCGGTCGGTCCAGAAGCCGATGTTCTTGCTGCCGACCCCTCCGTTGGGATCACCTGGTTGATCAAGGTCGAAGGCCGTCGGATCGCCGTCGGTCAGGAAGACCGCGACGTCCGGCAGGTCGGCGATGTCGCCCAGCTGTTTGAGGCCGGCGTCCCAGTTAGTCCATCCCCTCGAGGGGGTGGGCGGCTTCACCCAGTTGCTGGGGGTCTCCCACGCGCCTCCCTTGTAACGCCAGCCTTCGGCCGGGAGCGCGGGCTGTGGGTTGAAGTACTTGTCGACACCCGTTGCGAGGGCGCCGCCACTCGTGACCGAGGCCGCCGTTACCGTCGTCCGCGGTGCTAGGGAATCGGTTGCCGTGCCGAACTGGTCCAACTTCACGGTCGAACCGGTGCCGACGAGGTCAAGCAGGAAGCCCCCGACTGACGAGCGAACGATTTCGACCGCACCCGCCTCCTGCACAGAGTTCGAGGCGTCCATCATTACTGAGTAGTTGAGCTTGCATCGGTCAACGATGGGTGGGTTGGCCAGGGGAGTGGGGTTCGGGTTCGTCGAGTACTTGATGACGATGCTTCCGGGCCCACCTGCCGCAGTACCCCCGCCCACGCCAACGCCGTCCAGGTAGTTGGGGCTCGTCTTTCCGGCAGGTTGGGCCACCTGGTTGTTGGCCGCTGAAGGTGTACCAGACTCCGTGGTGGCGGCCGTGACCCCCGTGCCGCCGATGAAGCCGGAGCCGCCGCCACCTGGGCCGTTCTGGTACTGATTCGGGTCGTTCTGGTCCTGGCAGGTGCCGCCGCCGCCGCCGAAGTAGCCGCCGCCGCCTCCTCCTCCTCCTTCGTTGGCTGCGTTGGTGCCAGGAGCTGCGGCGCCGGCGCCTCCCTGGAACTGGGTGCCCGCGGTGGCGTCGGTCGTGCAGATCTGGGGTCCGTAGCCGGCTGCCGGAGCGCCGCCCTGGGTCTGGGTGCCACCACGGCCGGAAGACGCGGGAGCCCCGTCCTGACCACCCTGGGTGCCGCCGCCAGTCCCTGCCCAGACGCTGTCGCCGACAGCGAGGCTGCCGAGCGAAACCCCTGCGCCGCCACCGGCGATCACCAGGGCGTTGGACCCGCGGAAGACGCCGGACATGCCGCCGCCGCTGGAGCCTGGGTTACCACCGGGTGCTGATCCGCCTGGACCGCCACCGCCATAGGTGGGCGCCGTACTGCCTGCTTGTCCCGCCTGCCCGACGACAAGCTTGAGCGACTCCCCGGGCGTCACGGCGATGGTTGCTGTGGAGTACCCCCCGCTGCCGCCGCTGGAAGCCTGCGGGAACCAGGAGGAGCCACCACCTCCGGCGCCCCACATCTCCACCGTGACCGACGTGACCCCTGTGGGGACCGTCCATGCTTGGTCGGAGCCGGTGGCTGAGAGTCGTGCGCAGAAGGCGAAGGAGCCGGGGTCGCACTCGGCAGCGAGTGCCGAAGTCGGCAGTGTTAGCGACGTCAAGGTGGCGAAGGCAAGCGCCCCGGCGGTGGTGAAGGCAGTCGCAGTACGTATCGGTGACATCGGCTCTCACTTCCCCCGCGCTGCAGGCGGGACATGGCGGCTACTTCTGGGAAGGTACGTCAGCGACAGACGTTTTGCACCGCAGCCGAACTGAGGCATTGGCGTCACTGCGCTGCCAGGGCTACGAGTAGTAGGAGTTCCCCTCGCCGCCGTTGACCTCAGTGGGGTCCGCTACGGCGCCGTTCTGGCTGGATCGACCAGCACTCAGTGGAACGAGTCGCGGTGACGACCAAGGGTGCTGTCGCATGATAAGACCTCTCCGCCGAGCGCGCGACTGTGTGATCTCTGAAGGATAACTCCTGACACCCGTGCCTGGGTGTCTTTTTGCCTTAGTCAAGAGTAGGCGGCGACAGGGAGCGCCGACTGGCCCTTCCGTGCTCTACGCTCTGCCGCAAGAGCCCCCGTAGGCTGGCGCCCATGTTCCTCGCCGTCTTCGGCTCTGGGATGGGGGTTCTCCCCATCGGGCACGATCTTGCGGCCGCTTTGCTCAGAAGCCATCCCGGGGACGATGTGGCCCATCTGACGGTCAGCGGATTCTCTGCCGCGGGCGCTCCTGTCGGCGCTAGCCGCTCTAGGAGCGTGGTAACTGACGATGTCGGCCGCACTGTGGTTGCCTGGGCGCGACTGGACAACAGCGAGGCGCTCGGGAAAGAACTCGGCTTAGATTCAGATCGAGTCAGGTCAGCGACTGAGGGTGAGCTCTTGTTGGGCGCGTATGCCCGATGGGGACGCGAGTGTGCGAGTCGAGTCGAGGGTGATTTCTCCATGGTCGTCTGGGACCCACGCCGCAGAGGCGTCTTCGCTGCCCGCGATAGCGCAGGCGTCAGGCCGTTGTTCTACGCGGCGGGCGACGGGTGCGTATCCTTCGCCACCACGACCGCGTGCCTCCATGCCATCCCTGGCGTTGATCTCGGCGTTCGTTCCGAGTGGTTGGCTCAGTTCATCCACCGTCGTTCCACCTCTTGGGACGACACGCCCTTCAGGGGCGTGCGCAAACTGCCCCCCGGGCACTCGCTGTGGGTAGACGCCGGCGGTATCAATGTGTGGTCTCACCACACATTTGCTGGTGAGTCGCAGTGGGAGGACGAGCGGGATCCACGGTGGCTGCGGGAGTACCGTGACTGCCTGTTCGAGGCGGTGAGCAATCGCGTACCCGCCGACGGGCGCATAGGTGTCGAGAACTCCGGCGGACTCGATTCATCAACGCTCGTTGTGGCCGTCGCCACTCTCTTTCCGGACCGGCGTCGTGACATCCACACTTTCGGGTTCGCAACTCAAGCGGATGAGGCCGCCTACATTGCCGCCGTGGAGTCGGCCGCAAATGTTTCGAACAGCCACGTGTGGCCACAACGTGGCGCTGATGCGGTGGGCTACGAGTTGGGGTGGCGCACAATCGGCTATCCGCCCGAACACTTGAACAGTGTGTCGCATTATCCCATCTATGAGAGTGCCCGCTCCCTAGGGATCCGGTCGTTGTTCTCAGGGCACGGGGGGGACGAAGTGGTGACTCAACAGGCCCGCTCAGCCCCCCGCGAGTACCTTGACCGGAGACGGTACCGGCTGCTGTGGCGGGAACTGCGGGGCCGCCCGCACCGCCGCGCGTTCGTAGGAGCTAGGGAATGGTGGCGGTATCGCATGTCCTCCGCACCAGCGATGCCGGGGCTGGTCGAGCGCCTGTCCACCAGCCCGCTTGACCAGACCGTGCTAGGGGCAGCGGGTGTTTGGGACCGAACCGTCCAGGCCGCGCAGTTCGATGCGCCCTTTGCGACCGTAAATGAGTTCGTCCTCGGGGCCCGGTTATCGCCTGCTACCAGCACGCGCACGGCCGAGTGTTCGATCGTGGCAGCTTCTTTCGGAGTGGAATATGTGTGGCCGTTGCTGGACCGCCGACTGATTCAGCAATACCTGACGACCCCTACTGTGTGGAAGTTCGGCGAAGGCATGGGCCGGTATCTGCATCGTAGGGCGGTTGCTGATCTACTACCTGCACAGGTCACGTGGAAGGCACGCAAGAGCATGGGTGGACGGATCGTACCGCCAGTCACATCTGAAGGGCGGTCCCGGCGGGAGACCTACCCCCCCTTCCCTGACCTGCACCACGGACTCCAGGAAATTCTGGATCCCGAGCGCTGGCGGCACGGACCTCCGCCGGAACGAGGATGGGTCGGATCGGCACCGTGGCAAAGGGTGAGGGTGCTGAACGATTGGTTGCAGAGCAGAAGTTGATCGCCTTGCCTTCTTCGGACGCCTCGGGCCGGCAAGACCCTCGATCGGGCAGCGGGCGAATGGCCCGTGCTTAAAGAGCCTATCCTGAGGCGGTGAACCCGGAGCGGCGAAGCGCGTGGAGCGACCTACGCACTCTTGTTGGCGTCGCCTGGGCCCTTGACCGGCGACGAGTTGTCGTCCAACTCGCCCTGCT
>CAITDZ010000203.1 GCA_903891285.1 uncultured Solirubrobacterales bacterium | reverse complement strand
GGGCAACTCCTTCACCGGAACGGGCGCTTCCAAAAGTATTAGGAATATGTTAGCAATATCTCAATTTTCCCTTACTTATGCGGCCCGGTAGGCTTGGTTCTTGGCAGGGATCGGAAATTCGGCCAGATCGGCCGGGGTCGCCCTCGCGATCCTGGGAGTCCTCCTTGCCGGGGTCCATCTGGCGAATGCCTCCGCCCCGGATTACCCATCCGAGCCCGCGCAGGACTCCAGGATCATCAACGGGAAGGTCACCTCGATCAGTGATTGGCCCTGGCAAGTGGGCCTGCTCTACGGCGGTCCGGGATCAGCCGAACCGGCCACCTCCCGCTACTTCTGCTCGGGCTCACTCATAGCACCCGACCTGGTGATAACGGCCGGCCACTGCGTCGCCGACCTGCGGCCGAACGAGGTCAGGCGCCTGACCGTGATCACGGGCCGGACATTTCTCAATCGGACCTCGACCGGGGAGCTGCTGCCGGTTTCCCGGGCGATCATGCCACTGGATTCGAACGGTCAGCGCAGGTATCGAAGCAGGGGGGGTGCCGCGGCCTGGGACGTCGCCCTGCTCAAGCTCGCCTCGCCATCCCCCAGCCCCCCGATCGCGATCGCCGGTGGGAGCGAAACCACTTCCTGGCAGCCGGGACGACTGGTCAGGACGACCGGCTGGGGCTACACGAACTCAGCCAACCCCCGGGTCAGCAACCGGCTGAGGGTCGCACGACAGGTGATCCTCCCGGCATCGGTCTGCCGCCGCGACCAGGGGAACGTCTACGAGACGAAGACGATGATCTGTATCGGAGGGCCTGAAGGAGGGTCTTCCACCTGCTCCGGCGACAGCGGCGGACCGATGGTCTCGCCGGTAGGGGACGGCTGGCGACTGGTCGGCCTGACCAGCTTCGGGGACCTCTTCTGCAGCGGGAACGTTGCCTCGGTCGACAACCGGACGGCCGGGAACGCCGTCCGGGACTGGGTAAGGGAAAAGGCGATCCAGGTCTCGGGCTACGACCCGGTCGGGGAGGGCGGCGAGATAGGACCCCTGCCCCGCTGGTGCAGGGTGCCTGGCCTCCAGGGGCGGACGAAGGCCTCTGCCCGGGCGGCGCTTCGCGCGGCCGGCTGCAGTCTCGGGAAGGTGCATTCGGACTATGGACTCTGGGGAAGGGAGGGTCGGGTCGCATTCAGCTCCCTGCCGAAGGGCTGGCTCGCTCCCCTCGGGTTCGGGATAAGGATCTGGCTCGGGAGCTAGTCCGGGCCGGCGGCTCGGGTATCCCCGGGGGACTCAGTCGGCAGCGGTATGGAGAAGTGACCGGGCGAGGGTGATCGCCCCGGTGACCACGCCGGCAAAGAGCATCAGTACCCCGAGGTAGAGGAAGAAGCCCCCGTCCATCGAGAGCGAGAGGAGCGCTCCCCCGCCCAAGAGTGCGAACACCCCGAAAACCGCCCGACGCTCGGGCCGGTCGATCGGCCTGACCGGGGTGTTCGCCTGGGGCCCTCCGTCTCCGGTCGCTGGATCGAACCTCCCCTCCAGGACCAGACCGTAGAGGAGGGCGATCGAGGGGACCAGGACGAGCAGTCCGATCCCGATCGCGAAAAGCAGGGCGATGATCACGTTGTCGGGGGCGGCGGCCTCGTCGAGGGTCAGTCCGGGAAGGATGTCGGGCGACTGGGCCAATCCCCAGCCCGCGACCACCGCTGCAGTGGCCAGGGCCGCAGCCACCCGTGCCCCCGAGAACCTCCGCGCCACGAGCAGGCCTATCGCCCCGATCCCGGCGATTCCGGAGATGATCACCGCGACCAGGCCACCCCCCGAAACCAGACCGTCGTAGATCGAGCTGTCGTCCGTCCCCATGACCAGCAGCCCGGCAACCGCGACCAGGCCCGAGACGACCCCGGCGGCGATCGCCCTCGTCCTGAAGGCATCCGCGAGGTCCGGACGGCCGGAGCGGTGTGCGTCGGCCGCCAGGTACACGGCCGCCAGGTACGCGCAAAAGATGACCGCGAGGATCCCCACGGTTATGGAGATCGGGTTCAGCCAGCTGGTGATCGGGTCACCGGCCGCGTTCCCGAGGGGAACCGTTCCCCCGGCGATTGCCCCGATCACCGTCCCCAGGAAGAACGGGGCGAGAAGTGACGAGGCGGTCGAGATCCAGACGACCACCGGCCGGTCGGCCTCGCCCCCGACCACGTAACTGGTCGCCCTGAGCACGATCCCGAGTGCTGCCAGTAGGAGCGGAATCCAGAGGGTCGAGAAGAGTGACCCGAAGACCTCGGGGTAGGCCGTCCAGCAGACGACGAGGACGAAGATCAGCCAGACGTGGTTCGCCTCCCAGACCGGGGCCATCGAGCGGTGGGTCTGCTGCCGGATCTCCTCGGCCCGTTCGCCCCGTGCAGTGAGGGTCCAGAAGGGGGCACCGAAATCGGCCCCTGCGAGGACGATGTAGGCAGCGATGCCGACCAGGATCAGGATGGCGGGGACCTCAGCCAGCACTGCGATCGGCCTCCTCCCTGTCCCCGGCCCGATCCGAATCGCGGCCGGGTGGAAGCGGCTTGCGGGCGAGCCTCACAAGGACCCAGGCGACCGCAGCGAACAGGGCG
>CAITDZ010000202.1 GCA_903891285.1 uncultured Solirubrobacterales bacterium | reverse complement strand
TGTTGGCGCCGATGGCGCTAGAGGAAGAGGCGATCGCACGCGGTCCGGTCGGGGAATGGCTCGAGGAGCGGATCCCCCAGGCGGCACCCCCCTTCGACTACCAGGTGATCCAGGGGGGGCTCTCGAACCTCACCTTCCTGGTCACCGACGGCGTCGGTCGGCGCTGGGTTCTCCGCAGGCCTCCACTTGGCAAGGCGCTCGGCACGGCCCACGACATGGGACGCGAGGTCAAGGTCGTCTCGGCGCTCGGTGAGACCCCGGTCCCGGTCCCACCGGTGGTGGGCTACTGCGAGGACGAGACGGTCACCGGTGCCCCTTTCTACGTGATGGATTTCGTCGAGGGAATGGTCCTTAGGACCCCCGAACAGGCGGCCGCCTACCCGGAGGCCGCCGCACGACGGGCGATCGGGAAGGACCTGATCGACTGTCTCGTTTCGATCCACGAGGTCGATCCCGACGACGTGGGACTCGGTGACCTCGGTCGTCGGGACGGTTACGTCGAGCGGCAGCTGACCAGGTGGTCTGGCCAGTGGGAGAAGTCGAAGACCCGGGAGCTGCCGGCCATCGATGAGGTCCACCGGAGGCTTACTGCCTCGGTCCCCGAGCAGGTCGAGACGACGATCGTCCATGGCGACTACCGACTCGACAACGTGATCTTCGATACCGAAGGAAAGGTCGGGGCGGTGGTCGATTGGGAGCTCTGCACGCTCGGCGATCCGAGGGCGGACCTCGGCCTGCTGATGGTCTACTGGGCCGAGCCGGGTGACCCGGGGATCTCGCTGCTTCGCCCGGCGACCGTCGAGCCCGGTTTTCCTGGCAGGGCGGACCTCCTCGATCACTACCGCGAGAGGTCGGGCCGGGACCTTTCGGGGATCGATTTCTTCGTCGCCCTCGGGTACTGGAAGCTTGCGATCATCGCCGAGGGGATCCTCGCCCGCTTCCGGGGCGGTCAGTACGGATCGGACTCTTCGGCGGGCAACGACTTCGAACAGGCGGTCGAAGTCCTCGCCGACGCAGCCCTGGAGCGGGCCGAAGGGCTCGGCTAGGCCGCGGACCCGGCCTGTTCCTGCTTCTTGAGCTGGCGACCGACCTCGCGCCGGGCGATCACCATCTTGTGGACCTCGTCGGCTCCGTCGGCTAGCCGGAGCATCCGGCTGAAACGCCACATCATCGCCAGGGGCGTGTCGTCGGTCATCCCGAGTCCGCCGTGAACCTGCATCGCCCGGTCCAGCACGTCCATCACCATGTTGGCGGCCACGACCTTGATCATCGAGATCTCCTGGCGGGCGGCCCTCTTTCCGACCGTGTCCATCATCCAGGCGGCCTTGAGGGTCAGCAGGCGGGCCTGGTCTATCTCGAGCCTGGAGAGGGCGATGAAGTCCTGGATGAACTGCTTGTCGGCCAGCGGCCCGCCGAAGGCCTCCCTCTCGGCGGCTCGCAGGCACATCATCTCGAGTGCCCGTTCGGCAGTCCCCACGGCCCTCATGCAGTGGTGGATGCGGCCAGGGCCGAGCCGGTCCTGGGCGACGAGGAAGCCGCCACCCCGCGGTCCCAGCAGGTTCCCCTCCGGGACCCGGCAGTCCTCATAACCGACTTCCCAATGTCCGGGGCCGGCCGTGTGGCCCATCACCGAGAGCGGGCGGATCATCTCGAAGCCCGGGCTGTCGGTCGGCACCAGGATCATCGATGCCCTCTGGTAGGGGCCCTGGTCGGGTTCGGTATTGACCATCGCGATCGCGACCGAGGCCCCGTTGGCGCCCGACGTGTACCACTTCCTCCCGTTGATCACCCATTCGCCGTCCACCAGCTCCGCCCGGGCGGCCAGGCCGGTCGGGTCCGAGCCGGATGTCTCGGGCTCGGTCATCGAGAAGCAGCTCCTGATCGTTCCCTCGAGGAGTGGCGCCAGCCAGGTGTCCCGCTGTTGCTCCGTCCCGTACTCGGCGAGGATCTCCATGTTGCCGGTGTCGGGTGCGGCACAGTTGAAGGCCATCGGCGCGAGGATCGGGCTGCGTCCCATCTCCTCGCAGAGGAATGCGTACTGGGTGTTGGTCAGGCCGCCCCCGAACTCGTCGTCGGGCAGGAAGAGGTTCCAGAGGCCCTCCGACCTCGCCTCGTCCCGGATCTCGACCAGTCCGGCTGGGTAGGGAACCCCCGGTCCCACCTCCTCGTCGAGGGCGGCGTGGAGCTCGGCCTCCCGCGGGTATATCCGGGCGTCCATGAACGCCCTGATCCTCTCCAGGTACTGCTCGGTCTCGGAATCCGGCTCGAAGTCCATTGGCGGAGGCTACCGGCGGGGGCGATACCGCGTGAAGAGCTCGTCACCCTCGCGAGAGAGCTCGACCAGCTCGAAAGAGGTCATGGCCCCGACCGGACCCTCGACTATCCGAGGGGCATCGGTTTCGCCGGTGATCACCGGATGGACGGTCAGGAACAGTTCGTCGAGCAGGCCCCCGTCTACCAGCTGGCCGAGGATCGTCGGTCCGCCCTCGCAGAGGACGGACCGGACGCCGTTCTCCGCCAGCCAGGTCGCCAGCTCGGTCAGGTCCGGTTCGCCGTCGGAGGCGACCACCTCCACCTCGGTGGCGGTCGGCGGCGGTTCCCGGTCGGCACCGGTGTAGACCACGACCTTTCCGATCCCTTCGGTGAACAGCGGGCAGTCCCAGGGCAGGTCGAACGTCCCGGTAACGATCACTGCCAGCGGGCTCGGCTCGAGTCCGGCCGCCTCCCGTTTCTCGCGGAGCGCGGGATCCCGGATGATCGGGCCGTATCGCTCGGCCCGCAGGGTCCCCGCACCGACCAGCAGGGCATCGAACAGGCCCCTCAGCCCGAGCAGCAACTCGGCGTCGCGTTCGCTGCCCAGCAGCTTCGATCGGCCCTCGACGGCTGCCCGTCCGTCGAGGCTGGTGACCATGTTCGCCGCGAAGAAGGGCCGGTCGCCGGGGCTCGCAGAGGTCGGGCCGTAATCGGCCAGGAGCTCGGCGACCGAGGTCCCGGTCGGCCCATCGTCCGCTCCGTTGCCCGCTCGGTAGAGCCGTTCCACCCGTCGGAACCTAGTCGATCGGCCCGGCTCGACCGGGGGTCAGGAGTAGTCCCGCCAGCCCTCGAACCCGTGGCCGGTCCAGGTGGTCAGTGAAGCGACGTCATCGCGGAACCGCCCGACCAGGACCTCCATCAGGTCGTCGGGGATCTCGGGCTTCGGGGCCGGGGGCTTGTCAGGGTCGTGGACCAGCTTCTCGACCATCCACCGCATCGATTCCGGCAGTCGGTCGAAGTTGCGGTCGAGCGAACGCAGGCCCGGGAGCTTGATCAGTTTCTCCATCACCTGGTACTTGCCCTCCTGCTTTGCGCTCGACTTCTCCCACTCGCGGTCGAACTGCTCCGAGGTGAAGTCCGGGTCGACCCCGAGGAAGGAGAAAGCCTTTCGCATGGTGCCCTCGCGGTCCCGGCTCAACTCCTCCTGGGAGATCACCGAGATCCGCTCCCGGTCGAAGAACTCGAGGTAGGGCTGGAGTTGCATCCAGTACATCGAGCGGTGGATGTAAGAGGTGTCGGGGAGGGAGAGCGTCTCGACGAAGTCGCGGGTCTCATAGCCCGCCCCAGTCGCGTGGACCCAGTGGGAGAGGATCCGGCTGATCGGGTCCCGGACCATGTAGATCAACCGCACATCGGGGCAGTTCTCGTCGATCCGCTGTGCGACGCCGTTGAAGCGGGGCCGGTTCGTGTAGTGGGGCGAGGACTCGCCGCTGACCGGGAACTGGTCGTCGAACCGGCTTTCGTACCAGTCGAGGCCGAGGTCCCAGTTCAGCTCCTCGACGAAGAAGTTCAGCTCCTTCGGCTTCGACATGTGGATCTCGGGGTGGAGGCCGAGGTAGTGGTGGATCGAGGTCGTCCCGCACTTGAGACCGCCGATGATGATCAGTTGTGGCGGCGTGGCATGGGGGGATCGCTTCTGCCGCCGCCGGTTGCGGTCGCCGGTGAACCGGTCTCGGGCACGGGCGCACATCGCCTCGTCGGCCGGGTCGAAGGAGGGGTTATCGGGTACTTCCGGAGCGTTGGGGCCACCCGCCTCGATGGCGGCGGACCCGGCCGCGCCGGGATCGGGATCCTGGGTCATCGCGGGGTAGTGTAATGCCGCGATGGCGCAACTCCTGGCACCCGGAAGCACCCGGTCGGAAGCTGTCGCAGGCCTCCCGTGGCGGGGTCCGGGACCCGGCCGACCGGACCTACCCCTTCCGCCCGAACGGATGCCCCTGGCCTGGCTCGGCCGCCCCAGGAAGAGGTGGCGCTACGTCGGTTTCTACGGGGACGAGGTGATGCTTTTCATGGCCCGGTTCTCGGTCGGCCCGGTCAGGCAGTGCTTCTGGTCGCTCTGGGACCGCATGGAGGGCCGGGTGATCGACCACACCCAGATCGGTCCGGGGCGACCCGAGGTCTCGATCGACGGCGACTACGCCCGGCTCGAGTCAGGCTCGGTCAGGGCCACCCTCGAGCTGGGCGAGGGCGAGCCGATGGAGTGCGTCTCCCCGAGCGGACGGGCCTGGGTCTGGACGCGCAAGCGGGCCGGTATCCCGATCCGCGGGAGGATCGAGGCAGACGGCAGGCAGTGGCAGGTCGAGGGCCGGGGAGTCGATGACGAGACGGCCGGCTTCCACACGCGTCACACGGCCTGGCTCTGGTCGGCCGGGATCGGGACCGATGTCGAGGGTCACCCGGTCGCCTGGAACCTGGTGAGCGGGGTCAATGACACCCCAACCAACAGCGAGCGGACGGTCTGGGTCGAGGGGCACCCACGGGAGGTCGGACCCGTCGTCTTCCACGACCTCGAAGGTATTTCCTTCGAGACCGGCCCCGACCTCGACTTCCACTTCCGTGACGGGGCCGAGCGGCTCCGGGACGACGACTTTGGGCTGCTTCGGTCCCACTACCTGCATCGCTTCGGCACTTTCACAGGGGCGATCGACGGGATCGAGCTGGCAGAGGGCGCCGGGGTGATGGAGGAATGCCGGGCCGCCTGGTGACCGGTCCCCGGAGCGGCTTGGGAACCGGGGTTCCCCGGCCGATGCGTTACTTCTGCTCGAAGGTGTAGTTCTTGGCCGTCCCCGCCTTGGGGTCGGCTTCGAGGTACTGGCCTTCGAGGGTGTCCTCGGAGAACTGGAAGAACGCGTATCCATCGTCGTCGGTGATCGAGATCACGCCGTCCGCCCCGATCGCACCCCGGATGGTCGTCCTCGGTCCGTAGGACCCGCCCTTCTCCTTGGTCTGCTTTTGGCCCAGGAAGGTGTCGCTGTCCTCCCGGACCTCGGTGATCACCATCTTCACGGTCATCTCCTGGTAAGAGCCGCCGTCGAAGCCTGATCCGGTACCGATCCATGTGCCTTTGAGCGAAGAGACCTCCGAATCGCTTCCGCAACCGACGACGACTGCGGCAACCAACGGCAGGGTGATCAAGAGTGTGCGGCGCATCTGGTCTCCTTCTCGGAAACGGCAACGGACTGAGCGATCTGGCCGAAAGTAACAGGCCAAGAGCGGAAAAGCCTGCCGGGACAGGGATTCCGGGCCGGGGGATCACTCCGTCCGCGAATCGTGGTTCGAGGGGACGGTCCACTGCCAGGGAGGGCGTTCGTCGGGCCCGAACCGGGTGTGGTTCCGGCCGTCGAGGGCCTCGAGTGGGACCAACAGGGGACTGTCGGAAAGGCGGACCGGGGTTCCCAGCACGGCTTCGGCCTCGGCCGTCCCGACCGACCTGCGGCTGGCATCCCACCCGATCCCCGGTCGCCAGCCCCACCAGGTCAGGTTCAGCTTCCCCCCGGACCTCGAGGCCTCGGTGAACAGGGTG
>CAITDZ010000201.1 GCA_903891285.1 uncultured Solirubrobacterales bacterium | reverse complement strand
GGGGCAACCCCGCCGGTCGAGCCCGTGGCTGCCCGATCGGCCCTCTGGGGATTCGTGGTCGAGGCAGGCAGCGCCGGCGTCGTCGTGCACTCGCCACCCTGGCACTCCTCGGTCAGGTCGGTCGGCAACGCCGACTCGTTACCCGGGGCGGGCGGTCCTGCGGGCCTGGCCTCGGCTGCTGCGGGCAGCGCCAGGGCGAGGGCGAGGGCTGCCGGGACAAGGACCCGTGCGGTGGTAGCTCCTCTTTGCTCGAAGATCCCTCTCATCCGCCCTCTGGTCGCCGCATTCCGGGCCTCGGGGAGGCTCCGAATGGGGCATGGGAAAAGTATCGCAGTCCGAACCGGTTTCTCGCCCACCAGGGGCCCTCCTTCCTCTGGGCTGCGGGGTCCAGCTCGTCTGGCCTAGGATTGGCCGATGGACGAGTCAGGAGCTCCAGCCGACGGGGATCCGGAGACCGAGGATCCCGGTCTTCGCGACCGGGTCCAGGACCGTGGATCGAAGGCCGCCTCCGATCTGGCCCAGGCGGTGATCGGCAGCCCTGCCTTCGGCCAGGCGGTATCGGCCGCGGTGGCGGCCAGGGAGCTGGCGGGGGATGCCCAGAGAGCAGCGATGGGCGCACTCAACCTTTCCTCCCAGGAGCAGGCCGAGCGCCTCGAGCGGCGGATCCGGGTCCTTTCCGAGAGGCTCGAGGAGGCCGAGGATCGTCTGGATGCCGCCCTCGGGACGATCAGGAAGCTCGAGCGGCAACTGGCCGAAGACGAGGTCGGGGACCGGCCGGCTTCCGAGCAGTAATCTAACCCTCTACCTAAGGTTGAGGCTTTGGCGGCCTCGCGGCAAACGCGGTACCGAGGATCGGTTCGAGACCGGCGAGGCGCGACTCGACCCCTGATTCGGGGAGGATCTCCCCGGGACTGCCTTCGACCACCACGAGGATGGCAGCCGCCTGCACCCCGGCAGACCTGGCTGCCGTAAGGAATGCGGCAGTCTGCAGGTCCCTGATCGGCGTCTCGGGTGGGGGTCCCGGGTCGATCCGTCCGGTGAGGTCCCGGCTGGTCACCTCGACCTCGGGTCCCGCCTCCCCGAAGGCGTCGGTAAGGGCGCGATCCGGCTCGACCTGGACCGGGGGGTCGGCCGTCGACAGACCCGACAGGGATCGGCTGGCGCCATCCTCCCCCAGGGCCGCACCGACCACGCAAACCGCGCCTGGGCCGAGCTCGCCACCCACCGCCCCGCAGGTTCCCATTCGGACCATCCGGCGAACCCCGAGTTCGGCGAGGTCCGTGACGATCGCTGCCGCCGGTCCGCCTCCCGCGCCGGTCGACTGGATCGTCAGGCTCCGCTCACCGAAGCGACCGAGGTAACCCCAGAGGCCCCTGGCGATATGGGTCATCCGGGGATCCCGGGTGAAGGCCTGGGCAAGGGCGAACGCCCGGCGGGGGTCACCCACCACAACTGCATCAGAGGCAACCGTCGCCAGGGGTTCGAGTCGAAGGGTCATCGGAAAGGGGTGCCGGATCGGGCCACTGGACAGGGATTCAAACCGAATAGACTCGAAGCGTGGGCGACCAGAGCGACCGGGATCCCGGGAAGACGGAGCACGAGGGGGAGGAGCGGCCTCTCTCGGACAGCCTCAGGGAGGCAGTCGAGGGTGCCTTTGCCGCAACCGGTTTGACTCGCGACCGGGCTCAGGAGCTGACCGATCGGACCCGCGATCGGGCTCAGGACCTGGTCGGTGAGGTCTCCCGAATGGGTCAGGACGCCCGCGGAGCGCTCGAGGGACTTCGGGTCGTCGGACGGGAGGAATTCGAATCGCTGGTCGAGCGGGTCGAGGCCCTCGAGCGTCGGATCCGGGAGTCCGGTGACGACCCCGGGAAGAGCGCGGACGGGAACTGATCAGCAGTGCCCGGTCTGACCGGACGGGTACTGATTGCCGGGGTCACTACCCATTGGGGCCGTGAGCTCGCCGCCGCCCTGGTCGGCCGTGAGGGGGTCGAGGTAGTCGGCCTCGACCCCGACCGGTCGGGGTTCGACGTCCCAGGGGTGCGGTTCGTCGAGGCCGACCTGCGGAGTCCTTCGGTCACCTCGGTGATCGCGGAGGTCGACCCCGACCTGGTCGTCCACTGCGGCATCCTCTGGTACCCCGAGCACGGCGAGCCCTCCCGGACCCTCCACGACGTGAACGTAATCGGGACCCTCAACCTGCTGGCCGGGTGTGAAGGGGTCGCAGGGCTTCGTGCCGTTGTGGTTCGGAGCTCATCGGCGATCTACGGGACCTCTCCCTCCCGGCCGATCTTCTTCACCGAGGAGATGGCCGGTGAGCTTCCCCTGGTCACCCGTTTCCAGCGCGACGTCGGTGAGCTGGAGGGCTACGTCGAGGGCTTCGCCCGTAGACGGCCGGAGGTGACCTGCTGCCTGCTTCGGTTCCAGCCGGAGGTCGGACCCGGACTCGACAGTCCGCTCGTCCGGTACCTCTCGCTCCCTGTGGTCCCGGTCCAGCTCGGGTTCGACCCCCTGCTCCAGTTGCTTCATCCGGCCGATGCGACCGGAGCCCTCGTGAGGGCCGTCGAGGGTCCGCTCCCCGGGCCGGTCAACGTATCCCCGGATGGCTCGATCTCCCTCAGTCGCCTGCTTCGACTCACCGGACGGATCCCGCTTCCCTTGCCACCGATCGTCTCGGATATCGCTGCGCGGAGGTTGGGGGGCATCCTCCACACGGCCGACATGTACAGGGATGCCCGGCTCCTGCTCCGGTACGGAAGGGGTTGCGACAACCGGCGGCTCAAGCGGGAGCTCGGTTATCGGCTCGCATTCGACTCGGAGGGGACCGCCCGGGACCTCGCCAGGCGTCGGCACGGGCGTGAGGTACCCGTTGCGACGGTCACCGCTGGTGTGGTGGCCGTATGAATCAGCCCCCGGCCACGCTTCCGGAAGGACTGGATGACGCCCTCCAGCTGCTCGGACGGGCCGTTCGACGTGCCAGGGGCGAGTATCGGGAGGACGAGTGGGGATTCGACAGGGAGTTCGCCGAGTCGGTCTTCCCGGCCCTCGAACTCCTCTTCGACCGGTGGTGGCGGGTCGAGGTCGAGGGGATCTCGAACCTCCCGGGGCAGGGACGCACCTTGATCGTCGCCAACCACTCAGGGACGATCTTTCCCTTCGATGCGCTGATGATCGGGACTGCGATCAGGCGACTCCATCCACACCCGCGGTGGACCAGGGCCCTCGTCCTCGACTGGGTTTTCGAACTCCCCTTCGTCAGCTACCTGATGCGGCGGCTCGGTGGAGTGCCGGCCGATCCGGCCAACCTCTCGCGCCTTCTCGACGAGGACGAACTCGTGATGGTCTTCCCCGAGGGAGCCAAGGGATTCGGGAAGCCCTTCTCGGAGCGTTACCGAACCCAGCGCTTCGGGCGCGGCGGGTTCATCGCCGAGGCCCTTCGGAGTGGAACCCCGATCGTCCCCGTCTCGGTCGTCGGGGCAGAGGAGACGTATCCCAAGCTGGGCGAGATCGCCCTTCTGGCTCGGCTCACCGGGGCGCCCTACTTCCCCTTCACCCCGACCTTCCCCCTGCTCGGCCCACTCGGCCTGGTGCCTCTGCCCTCCCGTTGGCGGATCGCCTTTCTCGAACCGCTCGACCTCTCGGCCTACCCACCAGAGGCGGCGGAGGACCCAGGGTTGGTCTTCGACCTGGCCGAGCGGGTCCGCGAGACGGTCCAGGGAGGCATCTACCGGGGGCTTGTCGAAAGGGGCCCAGCTTTCGGCTGAGGCCACCCCTCCCTTTTCCCTCTGGAGGGTGGCTCGGGACCTCCTTCTGAACATCGGAACAAAGGCGCCTCCGGCTTTTCCTCCCGTTGGCCAATCGATCACTCCCGGTTCCGCCCTACCTTGATCGGGTCCTCGATCCCCCAACCGGTCGCCCGCGGGGCGCCGCCCGACAGGAGGCAGTAAGTGTCCGAACGAACCAGGCTCGGAATTCCCGGCATCGCACTGGGGGTGTCGCTCGCGGCCCTCCTCTTCCCGGCCGGGGCGGCCGCCAGCGTGGCTGCGGACCTGGAGGCCGAGGCTCTCCAGCTGGACCTCGTCTGGGTCGCGCTGGCAACCGTACTCGTCTTCTTCATGCAGGCGGGTTTCATGTTCCTCGAGATCGGGTTCTCACGGATGAAGAACGCCGGGACCGGGGTCGCCAAGGTCTTCATCAACCTCGCCGTGGTGACGATCGCCTGGTGGGCAGTCGGGTACGGGATCGCCGGCTTCGGTGAGGGCGGCCTGGCCGACTTCATCGGGACCGACGGATTCTTCTTCCACTACGGGCAGGACATCCTCGGGGACCCGGTGACCGCCGAGACCTCGATGCTGATGCTCTTCGGCCTCGCCTTCTGCGCCGTGTCGCTCGCCATCGTCTGGGGTACGACCCTCGAGCGGATCCGGTTCGCCCCTTATGCGATCTTCGCGATCGTCTTCGGCGCACTGATCTATCCGATAGTCGCCCACTCGGTCTGGGGCGGCGGGCTGCTATCCGACGTCGGTGGCAAGCCGGTGATGGATTTCGCAGGCTCCTCGGTAGTCCACCTGACCGGAGCGACGGCCGGCCTGGCGGCACTCCTCTTGCTGGGCGCCAGGAAGGGCAAGTACGGCGCGGACGGATCTCCGAGGGCAATCCCGGGCCACTCGATGCCGCTGGTCGGCCTGGGCGTGGTCATCCTCTGGATCGGCTGGTTCGGCTTCAACGGCGGCTCCACCTTCAACACCGATGGCGGCTTCTTCGCCGAGGTGATGCTGAACACCCAGCTGGGGGCTGCGGCCGGGGTGATCGGCGCCAGCCTCCTCGTCTTCATCAAGACCAGGGCCCTGGACGTCGGTATGGCGGGCAACGGGGCGATCGCCGGCCTGGTCGGCATCACCGCGGGCTGCGGCTTCGTCGAGTACTGGGCAGCCCCGATCATCGGCTTGATCGCTGGTTTCATCGTCGTCATCGGGGTACTCGCCTTCGAGAAGTACCTCGACGATCCGATCGGAGCGCTGTCGGCCCACGGCCTGGCGGGGATCTGGGGCACGCTCGCAGTCGGCCTGTTCGCCTCGCCCCGCCTCGTCCTCGACGGAGCAGGGGCCGGCCTCTGGTACGGAATCTTCGGCGACGCCCCCCTCTCCAGCACGATCGGGCAGTTGGGCGTCCAGACCCTCGCCGTGGTCGCGACCTTCGTGGTGGTGTTCGCCCTCTCCTGGGCCACCTTTGCGCTGATCAAGGCGACGATCGGTCTGCGGGTCCCCGAGTCCGAGGAGGAGGCCGGGCTGGACATCTCGAGCCACGGCATGTACGGCTATCCGGAGGCATTCATCCCGCAGCCCGAATATCCGGTCGCCGTCTATGCGTCGACCGCGACCGGGGATTCGGCGCCGCCACCCGAGCGTCCGGGTCGGTTCCGGGAGCAAAGAACGCCCAACGGCGGAAAGGAGCGGTCCAGATGAAGAAGATCGAAGCGTTCGTGAGGCACGAGTCGTTCGAGCCGATCAGGGCGGAGTTGCTCGAAAAGGGGTTTCCCTCTATCTCGATCAGCGAAGCCAAGGGCTCGGGTCGCCAGAAGGGAATCGTCGAGCAGTACCGGGGCTCGACCGTCACCGTCAATGTG
>CAITDZ010000200.1 GCA_903891285.1 uncultured Solirubrobacterales bacterium | reverse complement strand
GGCGAGGACGCCGAAGGCCTCGGTGCCACCCTGGACCGGCTCCAGGCGATCGGGATCGAGAACATCTTCGCCCTGAGGGGTGATCCGCCGAGGGACCAGGAGGACTTCGTCCGCCCGGAAGGGGGCTTCGGCAGTGCCGCCGAGCTCGCCGCCTTCATCTCCTCGAACTACGACTTCGCGATCGGTGGGGCCTGCTTCCCCGAGGTCCATCCCGAAGCCCCCGATCTGGCGACCGACCTCGCCTACCTGAAGACCAAGGTCGACGCAGGCGCCGAGTTCCTGGTCACCCAGCTCTTCTTCGACAACCGGGTCTACTTCGACTTCGTCGATGCGGCGAGGGCTGCCGGGATCGAGGTACCGATCATCCCCGGAGTGATCCCGGTGACCGGCTTCGCCCACACCAAGCGGATCTGCGAGCTCTGCCAGTCATCGATCCCGGTCGGACTCGAGTCGGCGATGCTCTCGGCCGAGGGCGACCCCGGCGCCGAGTTCGACCTCGGTGTCGCCTATGCCGCCCAGCAGACCGCCGAGCTGCTGGCCGGTGGGGCTCCCGGGATCCACTTCTACGCGCTGAACCGGGCACCGGCAACACGGGCAGTACTCGGTGCACTTCGGGCAGCCCAACCCTGGCGGGGTGGCAAGGGCCAGTCCGAGCAGGTCGGCTCCTGAGGAAGGCGCCCTACGGCGCTCGGTAGGCCGGGAAGTAGTCCCCGGGCTCCTTGCCCTCGGAGAGCTCGCGGTAGGCGTCGGGATCGCAGATGATCTCCTGCGTGTACCACTGGACCTCGCGGTTCCCGAAGCCGCGCTTGAACTCCTCCAGCCGGTCGCCGGGGATGATCCCGCCGCCCAGGTTGAGCGCGGTCTCCCGATCGGTCGAGAACCCGACCAGTGCGCTCAGCACGCTCTTCATCGGTGAGTCGGAAAGGTGCGAATCGCCGGTTCCCGAGAGGTAGTAGTGGAGCAGGCCGTCCGAGTTGACCACCAATGACCCGGCGGCGATCGCCCCGTCGCCGTCCTCGGCCAGTGCCAGCCAGGCCATTCCCGAGCCGAGCAGCCCCCGGAAGTAATCGGCGTCGAAGAAGTAGCGCTCCGAAGCCCCGGTCC
The DNA here is from genome assembly GCA_903891285.1 of uncultured Solirubrobacterales bacterium. Taxonomy (GTDB): domain Bacteria; phylum Actinomycetota; class Thermoleophilia; order Solirubrobacterales; family 70-9; genus 67-14. The sequence continues at coordinate 1,391 of CAITDZ010000200.1, read as the reverse complement.
GCTCCATCGTCTCGGTGTAGGCCCGGGTGAAGCCATCCACCTCCCCCGGAGTGACTTCCTCCCCCGGGACGATCCGGACCGAGTAGCCCTTCTTCTCGTTCTTCCTAACCTGCTGGCGGTCGGACATCCGGCTCTTCGGCGGGAGGGCCGGGTCGGCGATCAGGCAGATGTTCCTGGGCGTCGCCCCGCTGAGTGGTGGCTCACCTTCGGGGTCGAGGCAGTGCCGGATGAAGATCGAGACGAGGCCAGTCCCCGAGAAATCGATCGACTCGACGTCGAGCGGCAGGCCCTCCGGTACGTCGGCCAGCGAGAAACCGGGGTAGCCGTAGGGCGAGCTGGCGTCCAGGCCACCGCCGGGGATCTCCCGGGCGACCAGCGGCCCGGTGATCCGCCCATTGCCCTCGCCGATTTCGATCGTGTGGGTGACGCCTTCGGCCTCGAGGAAGGCGGGGCAGCGGAAGAAGTCGATCCCCGAGGAGGCCCTGCCGCCGTCCTCGGTGACCGTCGCCCGGTTCACCACTGGGCGATCGCCTCGAAGAACTGCTCGGGCGAGACCCCCCAGACCTCGAGGTCGATCAGCTCGCCGTCCCTTGCGATGTGGCCGACCATCGTCCCCTCGTGGCGCCACCCCTGGGATTGGACTGCCTTCTTCGCGGCCTCGTTGAAGGCCGGGATCCGGCCGTAGACCCGATGTGCCCCGAACTCGTCGAAGGCCCTCTCGACCGTCAGCCGCTCGGCCCATCGCCCGACTCCCCTCCCCCTGACTTCGTCCCCGATCAGGGCGCCCAGCTCCGGGGCGGTCTGGCGGAACAGCCCGTAGAGGGCGGTGAACCCGACCGGCTCCTCCCGGTCCGGGACCACGATCGCGTACTTCCGGTCCTCGCCCGAATCGTCCATCGCCCGCTCGGTCCATCCCCGGGCGTCCTCCTCGGAGAAGGAGTCCCGCACCTCCATCAGGGTCTTGACCGCCTCGGGGTTGTTGAACCAGCGGTGGACCGCCGGTGCGTCACCCGGCTCGAACGGACGAATCGATACCGGTGCCTCTTCTGACTGGGGTTCGCCGGACACCCGACGATCCTAGGGCGATCCGGCAGCCTTCCGGCCCCGGTCGTCGACCCGGCGCTGGAACACCGCCGTGATCTGTTCGAGGGAGCGGCCCTTGGTCTCAGGGACGAACCGCCAGCAGAACCAGAGCGTCACCAGGCCGATCAGGCCGTAGAACCAGAACGCCCCGCTCTGTGTGAGCAGGTCGATCAGCGGCAGGAAGGTGAGCGAGACCAGGAAGTTGAAGAACCAGTTGGTCATCGTTCCGGCCGATGCCGCCTTGCCCCGGACGTTCAGCGGGTAGATCTCGGCGTTCAGCAGCCAGAAGATCGGTCCCAGGGAGATCG
>CAITDZ010000199.1 GCA_903891285.1 uncultured Solirubrobacterales bacterium | reverse complement strand
GCCTGACGAGGGGAGGTGGTTCGGGGAGGGTGCGACGAAGACGGCGAACGACCTGGTCAGGGAGGGCGTCCTCCGGAAGACCGGGAAAGGACTGGTCCCGCGACGATCGGGCTTCGTCGCCTCGGGGATATCACTCAGGTCGAGCTCGTCGGACTCGGTTCTGGTCGTCGATCGGGCCTCGGGCGAGGTAGTCGGCGAGGTCGAGACCGGTCGAGCCTTTACCACGCTCCATCCCGGTGCGATCTACATGCACCTGGGCACGAACTGGGAGGTCTCGGAGCTCGACCTCGGTGCTGGCCGGGCGATCGCCAGCCGTTTCGACGGCGACTGGTACACCCGCCCCAGGGTCGAGACCGAGGTCTTCATCGAACGGGAGACCGACCGACGGGATACCGCCGGAGTCGAGCTCAGCTACGGCCGAATGGCCGTGACCGAGACGGTCACCGGTTACGAGCGGGTCCTCTCTGCCGACCAGACGGCGATCGACTTGGTCGACCTCGAGCTCCCACCCCAGGACTTCGAAACGCGGGGGCTCTGGTACCTGCCACCCGATGAGATGGTCGGCGACCTGCCCCTGCCCGAACTGCTCGGCTCGCTGCACGCGACCGAACACCTCCAGATCGCCGTGCTGCCGCTGATCGCGATGTGCGACCGGTGGGACATCGGAGGCCTCTCGACCAACGTCCACGCCCAGACCGGCGCACCGACCATCTTCATCTACGACGGCCACCCCGGAGGGATCGGGATAACCGGCCGGGGGTTCGAGATGTTCGAGCGCCTGGTCGCCGATGCCGGTCGGCTCGTCTCGGAGTGCGGCTGCGAGAACGGCTGTCCATCCTGCGTCCAGAGTCCCAAGTGCGGCAACCTGAACGACCACCTCGACAAGGCCGGGGCGATCCGGCTGCTCGGTCTGATGGAGGCTGCTTCGGCGACGGAGTGAGCGACCCGTCCCCGGTCCGGTCCAGCGACGACCCCGACCGGCCAGCGGATACCCTTATCGCCCTCTGGCGAGGTAGCTCAGTTGGTAGAGCACACGACTGAAAATCGTGGTGTCGCCGGTTCGATCCCGGCCCTCGCCACTACTGCCCGACTCGAGTTCGGGTCAGGAGACGAGCCCGACCAGAGACAGCACGACCATGAAGGTGACCACCCCGGTGGTGATCGCCGCCGTCACCCGGGCCGGCTCCTCCCGATAGGTGTCTGGAAGTAGCTCGTCGAAGGCGACGTAGATCATCGCCCCGGCGGCGAAGGCCAGAGCGGGGGCGATGACTCCCGAAACCTGACTGGCCAGCAGGTAGGTGAGGACGATCGCCGGGATCTCGACCAGTCCAGTCGCGGTTGCCAGCAAGAACAGTTTGCCCCTCTCCCTGTGTCCCAGGGCCGGGGCGACCACGGCGAACCCCTCGGGGATGTTGTGGATTCCGATCGCCAGGGCCAGGGCCACCCCCAGGGCCGGCTCACCGGCAGCAAAACCTGCCCCTACCGCCATGCCCTCGGGGATGTTGTGAACTGTCAACGCGCTTGCGAGCAGGTAAGTCTTCCGCGGAAGCTTCCACCGGGTGTGCTCCTCGACGACCTCGGTCGGAAGGTCGGGATGCTGGTGCTGCCAGCCGCTCAGATCGGCTTGACGACCGTGGAAATGGGGGATCCGACGGTCGAGCAGGGCGACGGTGACCACCCCGAGGACTAGCAGCAGCCCTGCCAGTGCCGGATCGAGATCCTGGAAGGCAGCCGGTAGGAGACTCAGGAACGAAGCACCGAGCATGACCCCGGCGGAAAAGGCGGTCGAAAAATTGAGCAGTCTGCTGGAGGGTTCCTTTACGGCGAAAACCCCTGCAGCCCCGAGCGCCGTCCCGGCCGCGGCGACGATGCTCCAGATGACCGCTTGGCTCATCGCAGGTGCCCCCAAGGGTCCGGGGTAATGGGCCGTGAAGGGATCGAACCTTCGACCTTGAGATTAAGAGTCTCCTGCTCTACCAACTGAGCTAACGGCCCTCTCGGCGGCTGGACCGGTACGGGACGGATGTCACCTTTCCGGAACCTCTCCGCGACCGCGGATTATAGATACGGGGAGCGATTTCCCCGTCCTCGACCCCTTCCCTCAGGGAGAGGTCGGGGAGAGGGTCGAGCCGCCGATGCCACCGACCGGCTCCTTGAGCGAGGCCCCACCCTCCTTGCGGGCCTGTTTCTTCACCCTCGCAAGGTACTTCTCGACCCGCTTGGCATCCCGCTCGACCGCATCGAGGGTCCGGTTGATCTCCTGTTTCTGTTCCGGGCTGTCGGCCAGGGCGAGAGCATCCTGACGGCTCTTTGCCGCCTGGCCGAAATCGAGCGCATAGAGCTGGTAGGTGGCGAGGGTCACCAGCAGCCCGGTAGGAGCCGGCCCATCGCCACTTCGGAACTCCTGTTCCCCTGCACGGGCGACGAACGCCTGGGCGTCGGCCGCCGCCTGCATGTTGGCCTCGAACTGGGCGACCGTCGCTCCCTGGGCCAGGCTGAACAGCATCCCTGAGGCGAGCTGGGCAACCCCACGGTCCGGTTTCTGGCCTGAGTCCTTGACGTACTTCTCCCAGGCCGTCGCGGCCAACTCATACTGCTCGATCGCGTCGGGGCCGACCACCTGGGACTCCCCGTCGACCTCGACCAGTGCGTTGCCGGCGACGATCCTCTCCCTGATCAGCTCCTGCTGGAGGTTCAGGTTTTCGGGATCCTGCCGGAGCTTCTTCTCGATCGTCGTCGCCCTCTCGACCGCCAGGTCGGCCGTGTCCTGCGAGACGACCGAGTTGCCCGAGCTGAACGGGTTGAGCCCACCCGGAAGCCCGATCACCAGAAGGCTGGCCGCCATCACGAATGCCAGCATCACGTAGATCACCTGGATCACGCGCTTGCGCCGACCCCTGAGGTCGAACAGCATTCCTCCTTGTTCCGGTTCTTCAGCCAATCCCCGTCACTCCTGCGTCTTCGGTTCGAGTCCCTCCGGCTCGAGGGCCTCTCCGCCCCCATCCAACCGGGCCTTCGGCGAACCGATTGCCCGGGCGAGCAAGATACTCAACTCGTACAGCCCGAGGAGCGGCACCATCTCGATCAGCATCGTCACCGGGTCCACCCCGGGCAGTGCGGCGGCCAGGACCGCGATCGCCAGGTAGGCATACCGACGGTTCTTGCGAAGCTGCTCGACCGAGACGATCCCGAGCCTGACCAGGGCGAGGATCACGACCGGAATCTGGAAAACGGCGCCGCCGGCGATCATCACCATCGCGAAGAAGGAGTAGTAGTCGCGGGCCCTCAGTTCGGTCTGGAACTGGGCCGAGTTGAAGTTGAGCAGGAAGTCGACTGCTGCCGGCAGGACGATGAAGTAGGCGAAGAACACACCGGCCACGAACAGCAGCGGGATCGTGACCAGCACCGGTACGACCGCCTTCCTTTCCCTCGGTGAGAGTGCCGGGATGACGAAGGCGAACAGCTGGTAGGAGATGAAGGGCGCAGCGATGATCAGCGCCGCGTACAGCGAAACCGTAACCGTGGTCAGGAAGGCTTCGGCCGGGGCGAGGACGATCAGCTGCTGGTCGGCTGCAGGCAGCGGGGCGGCTGCGATGTCGAGGATCAGGTCGCTCTTCCAGAAGCAGACCAGGAAGGCAACCCCGAGCGCGATCAACGAAGCGATGATCCGCCACCTGAGCTCGTCGAGGTGGTCGACCAGTGAGATCTCTTCGTCGTGGCTTACCGGCCGTATCCTGGCCATGGCGCTCCCGCAGACTCAGTCGCGGTCCGTCGCCCCGGACGAAGGCGCCGGGACTTCCTCGACGTCGACCTCGACCGGTTGCTCGTCGGCCTCGGCCAGGACGGACTCTGCCGACTCCTCGTCCTCTTCGAGATCATCCTCTTTCTCGCCGGAGGAGATGCTCGACACCCCCTCACGGAACTCACGCAGGCCCCGCCCGAGCGACCGACCGAGGTCGGGCAACTTGCGCGGGCCGAAGACGATCAACGCAATGATCAGGATGATCGCTATCTCGAGGATGCCGATCTGCGGAATCACTGCCGAGATCGTAGCGTCCGGGCGCTGGCGGGCCCGGAAAAGGGCACTACCTGAAGTTCAGGTAGTAGCGCGAGGCCGTCGGTTCGGCCTGTTCCTGGTACTTCGAGCTCCGTCCACTCGCCCCGTACGGCGTCTCAACGGCCTGATCCATCCGCATGAACGAGAGCTGCCCGATCGGCATCCCCTCGTAGATCGTGATCGGGAGATTGGCAACGTTGGAGAGCTCCAGGGTCAGGTTGCCCGAGAACCCTGCATCGACGAACCCCGCGGTCGAGTGGATCAGCAATCCGAGCCTGCCCAGCGAGCTCTTGCCTTCGAGTCGAGCGACCAGGTCGTTGGGGAGGGTGACCTTCTCGAGGGTCTGGCCGAGCACGAACTCCCCCGGATGGAGGATGAAGGGCTCGTCTCCCTCGGCCCGAACCAGCTCGGTCAACTCCTCCATCGGCTGCTTGACGTCGATGTACGGGTACTTGCTGTTGTTGAAGACCCGGTAGCTCGAGTCGACCCGAACATCGATGCTCGAGGGCTGGATCATCCCGTCGTCGAAGGGCTCGATCAGGATCCTGCCGGCCTCGACCTCCTCGCGGATCGTCTTGTCGCTCAGAACCATCGCGGCCGGAGTATTCCAGAGCCGGGGGCGTCCCCGGTCAGGAGTATCGAAGTACGACCCCGTCGGCGACGAGGTCGAGCAGGGTCCGTCGGTCCTCCGGGAGAGGGGTCCCGTCGAGCCCCCCCTTTGCCTCCTCGACCAGGGCGATCGCCCGCCCCCGTACCTCGTCGAGGGCACCGGTGGCCTCGATCCGGCCGGCCAGCTCGAGGGCGGACTCCCGGTCGAGCCGGTCGAGGTCGACCGTGCCAATCGCGGGATCGCGCTCGATCGCGACGACCACCGGGAGGGTGACCGTGCCGTCCAGCAGGTCGGTACCGGGGGCCTTCCCGGTCCGCTCCTCCGGCCCGGAGATGTCGAGGACGTCATCGAGCATCTGGAAGGCCAGGCCGATCGCCCCACCGAAGGCTGCCAGCGATTCGAGGTCAGGACCGCCCTCCGGGGATGGCGCCAGAGCGCCCAAGGCGCATGAGGCCGAGAAGAGGCTGCCCGTCTTCAGTCGGCAGCGCTCCAGGTAATCGTCCTCCGCGAGGCCCATGTCACCGGCCTGGCTGCGCTGGACCAGCTCCCCGGTGACCAGGTCCCTGGTGGTCTCACTCAGGACCCTGACCGCGGCCTCGTCCCCGGCCCGGGCGAGCAGTCCGAAAGCCTCGGCGAAGAGGGCGTCCCCCAGGTCGGTCGCCCGTGCCCGACCCGATTCGGCGTATACGGTCGGCCTGCCACGCCTGAGCGGGGCCCGGTCGAGCACGTCGTCGTGGACCAGGCTCGCCATGTGGACCAGCTCCACCGCAGTCGCCGATCGGACGGCGCGGTCCCCCCCTTCCGGACCAGCCGAGAGCAGGACCAGCATCGGCCGCATCCGCTTCCCCCCGGCCCTCAAAGTCGCCGAGGCATCCCCGGCCAGCGGTCCGGTCCGTCTCGTCGCCCGGTCGAGGGACTCCTCGACCTCCCCGAGAGCCGACGGCAGCCACTCCCCGGCCGTCTCGATCACCGCGGTGACCGGCTCGGGCGACTCCTTCGCCATCACGCAACCCCCGAATGGATCGCGATGATGCCCCCGGCCATCACGGTCCAGCGAACCCGCTCGAACCCGGCCTCGGCCATCCGGTCGGCCAGCGTCCCGGCGTCGGGAAAGGAGCGGACCGAGCTCGGCAGGTAGGAGTAGGCGGCCGAGTCGCCGGCGACCTTCCCGATCTGCGGAACGATCCGGTCGAACCAGAGGGCGAAGAAGCCCTTGAGGGGCTGTCGCCCGGGCTGGGTTATCTCGAGGATGACCAGCCTTCCACCCGGCTTCAAGACCCGCTTCATCTCGCTCAGGCCACGCCCCAGGTCGGCCAGGTTGCGGGCCCCGAAGGCGATCGTCAGGGCATCGAAGGAGTGGTCCGGGAAGGGAAGCTCGAGCGCATCGGCATTGACGAAGGAGACGACCTCCTGCTCGTCCGGAGGTGCCTTCTCCCTCGCCAGCTCGAGCATCGGCTCGGAGAAGTCGGCCCCCACCACCTCGCCGGTCGGCCCGACCCGATCGGCCAACTCGATCGACAGGTCACCGGTACCGCAGCAGAGGTCGAGGACCCGGTCCCCCGGCCCGACTTCGGCCCGGTCGGCGGCCCGGCGTCGCCAGGTCCTGTCCAGCCCCGCCGTCATCACCCGGTTCATCCGGTCGTAGACGCCGCTGATCCGGTCGAACATCGAGTTCACCTCACCGGCGAACTCTGCGTCGCCGCGGCGGGGAGGACTGTCGGTCATGGGTCCCGCCCTAGTCGAGCGAGGCGAGGTAGTCGGCTACCTCGTTCAGCTTCTTCTCGCCGAGACCCCGGTAGGAGGGCATGATCCCGGGGCCGATCGCGACCGATCGCTTGATCGCCTCCCTCGGCAGCATCGCCCCGATCTCGGTCAAGTCCGGGCCGAGGCCACCCTCGGCTCCGTTCTCGCCGATGTTGTGGCAGGCCAGGCAGCCGGCCTGGGCGACCACCTGCTTGCCCTGCTCGAACTCGGGGGCCGTCTCGAGCTCGATCTCGTTCGGGGACCCGGCGCTCGCTCCCATGTAGGTCAGGTAACCCATCGCGACGATCACCAGGATCCCCGAGATGCTGGCGACCGGCCGCTTCCACGGGATCCGCTCCGGGTTGCGGTCATAAAACGGCAGGAGGATCAGCAGGATCATGCAGATCGTCGGAATCCCGATCGTGGCCAGCGGGACGAGTGCCGGGGGCTTGATCACCTTGAGCAGCTCGAACAGGAAGAAGAAGTACCACTCTGGCCGCGGCACATAGGTGGTGGTGGTCGGGTCGGCCTTCGGACCCTGCTCTGCACCCATAACGATGCTCATCAGGATCAGCACGGCGGCGACCAGCACGAACATCACCGAGTCCTTGACGATCGCGTAGGGGAAGAAGGACTTGCCCTTCTTCTTCAGGATCTCGTACTCGCTGAGGTATTCCTCCTTGTCGCGCGCCTTCACGAGGCCTCTCCCTCACTCGGAGGGCCCTCGGCCGCTCCATCGGTCTCGGCTGTCGGGAGCGAGGCTCCGTTCTCAGAGACCTCGACATGGCCGTTGCCCGAGTGGCCGTTCAGGTTCATCTCGGTTGCATCGACCATCGGTACGCCTGCCGGCACCAGTTCGGAGGGGCGTGAACCCTTGGGCCTCGGAGCCTTGACCCAGGGCGGTGCGGTGGTGCCGAGCTTGACCACCAGGAAGAGGTGGGCAGCGATCAGGCCACCGATCAGACCCGGAACGACGAGCATGTGGAGGGCGTAGAAGCGCGAGAGGGTGGTGGCGCTGAAGTCGGGTCCGGCCCTCAGGAAGTCGGCCAGGTAGGGACCGAGCACGGGTCCGGAGGCGGTGATGTTGTTGGCGACGATCGTCGCCCAGAAGGACCGCTGGTCGAACGGCAACAGGTAACCGGTCAGGCCCATCACCATGGTCAGCACGATCAGCACCACCCCGATCACCCAGTTGAGCTCCCGCGGGTACTTGTAGGCCCCGAAGAAGAAAGTCCTCGCCATGTGGAGGAAGATCAGGATGATCATCAGGCTGGCTCCCCACTTGTGCAGGCCCCGGACGAATTCACCGAGGAAGACCTCGTTGGTGATGTGGCTGATCGAGGAGTAGGCCTCGGTAGCGGAGGGCGTGTAGTACATCGCCAGGAATACCCCGGTAATCGCCTGCATCGAGAAGATGAACATGACTGAGGAACCGAGCGTGTAGAACCAGTTGGTCCCCTTGGGGACCTTCCTCGAGAGCATCGCCGTGTAGATGCCGGTCCCGTTGACCCGCTCGTCGAGCCAGTCGGTCGTGTTCTTGGCAGCTGCGGTCCCGTGGTGGACGGTCGCCTGTTTCGCCTTGGCCACCTTCTCGGCGCGGGTCGGTCCGTCGCCGTTGGTGCCGTTCGGGCTGGCGCCGTTCCCGTTCGCGGCTCCGTCGCCGGGCTCGGGGGCGGACTCCTTCTTCCTGCCTGGGATCGGAATCTTCAGTGCCATCTCGTCGGTTTCCTTACGGTCGCTTCTCGATCAGTTGGGTGGGGGGAAGACGGTCGGTCGGGGCGGGTACAGATATTCCCAGATACCGCCGGTGAACTCGCCCGGATCGCGGGGCCTGACCGGCTTGAGCTGATTGGTCACCGAATACCTGGGACCGAGTTCGACGAAGCCATTGCGGATCCTCGTCTGGAAACGATCGAGCGGCCTCACCGGAGGACCGCCGATCCGTTCCCCGATGAAGTCGTAGACGCCGCCATGGCAGGGGCAGATGAAGTTCCCGGCGGCCTGGACGAACCTGACCGGACAGCCGAGGTGGGCACACCGGGTCGAGATCGCGACGTAACCGTTCGGATCCTCGCCCTCGATCTCGGCCGAGCCCCGTCTGACGTAGGCGGTCGTCTTCCCGGCCTCGCCGATGCCCGGAGTCTCGGTGAAGACCACGGTCCGGTAGGTCTCCCGATCGAAGTCGTCTTCGGTACCGACCGCCTCCCACCGCTCCTCGCCCCTGGTCAGGACCGGAGCGATCGCAAATCCCACGACCGGCAGGACGACTGCGGCACCCGCGAGTCCTCCCAGCGCGGCACTTCCGACCACGAAGGCCTTGCGGCGGGTCATCGACTCGCCCTCGAAATAACCCCTGGGCGGCGCCGGTGGGAGCTCGGGAGCCGAGTCTGACCGGGAGGCGCCGTTCTTTTCGGTTTCGTCTGCCAGAACTGCCTTTCTGGACTGAGGGGACAGGTCCGGGGGGCCTACGCTTCGGGTGCCACCTCTGCAAGGGATTGTAGAGCCTCGCCCGCCCGGTCGAAGGCACCATCAGCACCGGCCCTGAAAGCCCGATCACGGGCCGCTTCGGCAAGGGCAGCTCCATCGCGGTCGGTGCCATTGCGGGCGGCCTCGAGAAGCTCCTCGAACCCCTCGGCTTCCGGATCGGCGAGCACCAGGGCCTGGGTCTGCCAGATCGGGACTAGCGCCACCGTCCGGCCTTCCGCGGCGACCGCGGCCGAGAGGCCGATCAGGTCGGCCAGTGCCCGGACCGCCCCCGTCTCCCCGGTCGAGGCAACCGCCTCGAGGCCGATCGCGTAGAGCAGGTCACCGGTCAGGAGCGCCACGTCCCCGTCCTCAGGGCTGACCAGACGGGGGTTGCCCTGGTGGCAGAGGAAGCCCTCGAAGATCGCCTCGAGGGCATAGGCGGCCTCTCGCCGGGTATCGGGCTCGGTCGCCGCCGAGAAAACGAGCTCCCCGAGCACCGGGTCGGCGGCCGCAGCCGGGTTCCACTCGACGGGGGCCCCGGCCACCGTCGCCTCCTCCCGGAGTCTCGCCAACAGGGGTGCTGTGTCCTGCCCGGGGGGAGTTTCGTCTGCAGATGCCAACCCCCCGGGAGTCTAGGCCCGCCCGGGCGCCGGGGCCGCGCTAGGTTCAGGCGGTGAACCTTCTTTTCATCGGTGATGTGGTCTCCTCGGCCGGTCGAAACGGCCTCGCCTCGGCGATGCCTGAGCTCCGCGAGCGCTTTTCCCCGGACCTGGTGGTCGTAAACGGCGAGAACTCGGCCGGGGGGGTCGGAATCACCGAGGGGACGGCTACCGAGCTCTTCGAGGCCGGGGCCGACCTGATCACCCTCGGCAATCACGCGTACCGGCGCAGGGAGGCCTGGGACTACCTCGACGACGACCAGCGAGTGCTCCGCCCATCGAACTTCAGACATTCCAACCCAGGTCGGGGCCACTGCGTGGTCGAGGCCGGGGGCATGGAGGTCGCGGTAGTCAACCTGATCGGGAAAGTCGCGCTCGATGCCGCCCGGTCGCCGTTCGATGAGGCAGACCGCCTGCTCGAGGAAATCGATGGCAGGGCCGAGGCAGTCGTGGTCGACTTCCACGCCGAGGTGACCAGCGAGAAGGTCGCCCTCGGCTGGTACCTGGACGGTCGGGTCTCGGCCGTCCTCGGAACACACACCCACGTACCCACGGCCGACGCCCGGGTGCTCCCCGGCGGGACCGCCTTCATAAGTGATGTCGGCATGACCGGCTCGAGGAACGGTGTCCTCGGAGTCAACAGGGAAACCGTGATCGAGCGGATGCGGACCGGCCTCCCGCTCCGCTTCGACGATGCCGAAGGAGACGTCTGGGTGATGGGCGCGGCAGTCGTCGTTGGACCCGGGGGGCGGGCCGACTCGATCGAGCCGTTCCAGGTCCCGGTCGGGAACTGAGCCTCAAACGGCCAGGAAGTGGTCCCTGATCACGGGGGCAACGTCTCCCACGGCCCACTGCCGGGCATCAACCTCCCCTTCATCCGGACCACAGCCGACGAACAGCAGCGGCCCGGACGAGTCCTCCCTCCTCAGTGACCCGTGACTGCCCCCGCCCAGGTGGGCCGACCCGCCCCAGTCGATGCATTCGTAGCCGAGCGAGGCCGAGAGCGCGATGTCGCCCGAATGGGGAGCGAGCATCGCCGAGTAGAGCCGGCCGAGTGCGTCGGGGTACTCCGGGGAATCGAACCGTCCCCCTTCTATCGAGGCCCCGAGTGCTCCGAGGTCGCCCCGTACCGACCAGGATCCCCCTCGGCGATCACCGACCGTCTCGCCCCAGTCAGGCGGTACTTCCTCCGAGCGACCGAACTCGAGCCTCCTCCCATCCCTCTCGACCACCACGACCAGGACGGCATCCCCGTCGTGGCCGGGTGAGGTCCTCACTACCGGCTCGCCCTCGGGGCTCTCCAGCCAGATGACCAGCTCGACGCCCTCGGTCGCGGCGACCCGCTCCCTGACGGCCTGGTGGCGGCCGGGTTCGAGGCCACCCCGCAGCAGGTAGATGTTGGCCGCGCGGGAGGTCGGACTGACCGCCAGCTCAGCCGATCCGGTCCGATCCTCGGAGGGCTGCAGGACGTCCCACTCGGCCTCGAGGGAACCGATGATGTCCAGGGTCGCCGTCACATCCGAGTGGGCGTGGTCGGCGACCAGGATCACGGCGTGGTCGGCGAGGAACCGGTCCAGCCCCCCACCCGCTCGGACGACCTCGGCCATGCAGAGGTCGGCTCGCTCGATCGAATCGACCGAGGCCCTCGGGCCGAACCGGTGGGAGTAGTTGTCGTTGTCGGGAAACGACAGCAGCATGAAGTCGAATCGATCACGACTGACCAGCTCGGCCGCGCAGCAGGCCGAGTAGCCGTCCTGGCGTCCAGGGACGGCGCTCGGGCGGCAAGGGACCTCCATCGAGGCGTAGAGCTCGCCGTAGAACAGCTCCCTCGGTCCCCAGGTCCCGTAGTGGAACTTGAGCAACCCAGCCTCGATCGCCCGCCCGGAGAGCCCGCTCAGGGTGACCTCATGGCGGTGGCGGCCCCGGTAGATCAGGAACGGGGTGGATGCCGTCCGGATGTCCCGGTCGTCGAGACTCTCGAAGACGGTCTCGATCTCCGGGCTCAGATGGGCCAGGTTCATGTTGTAGACCAGGTCGGTCAGCGACCGGAGCAGGCCGAAGGCCCTGCCGGCATCGAGCGAGGAGCCGTACTCGACGTAGCGCTGCTCGACCCGGTGGTACCAGTTCATGCCGCTTATCCAGTGCCGGTCGGCGCGAACCCCGGTGACCATCTCCGCCGAGGCGACCGGGGTCACCGAGGGAAACGGTGCGACACAGTCGCCGATCAGCGTCCCCCGTTTGACCAGGCGACCGAAGGTGGGAGCCCGCCCATCGGTGATCGCCGCCTCCAGCATGTCTGTCCGGAGGGAATCGACGTAGACCAGAACCAGCTTTTTCCGCGCCATCTACCTGAGCACGCGGAGGCCGGCGTGCTTCTCGGGGCGGCGGCGGTTCCTGGTCACGGCCAGCCACACGACCGCGATCAGGAAGAGGAGTCCGAGGATCGGCAGGATGAGGGTCAGTCCGGCGACCACGAGGGCCCCGATGACGAATCCCAGGCCGAGGACCGCGGTCGCCCCCCTCCGGTTGGCGCCGGCCCGCACGTCGGAGAAGACGGCGCAACCGAAGGCGGCGGCCAGTGCCGAGAAGACCGCTCCAAGGAAGGCACCACCGCCCAGGGCCGAGGCGCCGAAATACCCGACCGCGAGGCCGATCACCGCCGACAGCACGGACATCCGCCCACGCGCAGAACCCTCCACGCCGGTCGCCCCGGCGGCGAGACCTACCGCCGTTCCGAGGCCCAGGCCGAGGCAGATTGTCTCGAAGGCTCCGATGGGGTCAGAATAAAGGGATGGAGCCCGAGCAAGTCCCGCCCGCTCCACGCAGGCCGCGGACCGAGGCCCGCGACCTAGAGCGCTACGCCGCCCTCTTCGCCGTGAGGACTCGCCAGATGAGGTCGTCGGCGATGAGGAACATGATGTCGATCGCGACCCGGCCCGAGGTGATCTCCCTGGCCGGGGGGCTGCCCGACACCTCGACCTTCCCGGTCGACCTGTTCGAGGAGATCGCTTCCGGGATCGCTGCCGACGGGCTGGCCGGCGCCCTCCAGTACGGGCCGACCGAGGGACTCGACGGCCTCCGGGAGGCGATCCCCGAGGTGATGGCGCGAGAGGGAACCGGTGCCGAGCCCGAGGACGTGACCGTGACCACGGGCGGCCAGCAGGCGCTCGACCTGGTCACCCGGGCGCTGGTCGATCCCGGCGACGTACTGATCTGCGACGCACCCACCTATCCTGGCGCCCTCCCCACCTTTGCCGCCTACCAGGCGGACGTAATCCAGGTCGAGTGCGACTCGGAGGGCATGAAGACCGACCTGTTGGAGCAGACCCTGACCGAGCTCGAAGCGGGGGGAAAGCGGCCCAAGTTCATTTACTCGGTTCCCACTTTCCAGAATCCCGGGGGGATGACCCTCTCGCTGGAGCGGCGTCGACAGATGGTCGAGATCGCCCGCCGCTTCGAGATCCTCGTGGTCGAGGACAACCCCTACGGCCTGCTCAGGTTCGAGGGCGATCCGCTCCCCAGCCTCTACTCGATCGACGGCGGAGGCTTCGTCGTCTACGTCGGGACCTTCTCGAAGATCGTCGCGGCCGGGCTGAGGCTCGGCTGGGTCGTCGCACCGCCACCGGTGAGGCAGAAGATCGTCCTCGGGAAGCAGGCTGCCGACCTCTGCACCTCCAACCTCGTCCAGGAGTTCGCCCTCCGATTCCTGCGGTCCGGTCTGTTCGACGAGTACGTCGACGGACTGAGGGAGGTCTACCGGTCCCGCAGGGACGCAATGCTCGGTGCGATTGCCGAGTACTTCCCACACGGGGCCGACTGGTCGCGGCCCGAGGGCGGCCTGTTCGTCTGGGCAACCCTCCCGGGAGTGATCGACACCGGAGACCTCCTGGCCAAGGCGCTGGGCGAGAACGTCGCCTTCGTCCCGGGGGCCGAAGCCTTCGTCGACGGTCGGGGAACCAACTCGATGAGGCTGAACTTCAGCGGCGTGGCCGAGGAACGGATAATCGAGGGTGTGCGCCGGATCGGACGCCTGGCCGACCGGATGCTCGGCCTCTACGAGACGATCGCCAACACGGCCGAGCTGCCGCTGCCCGATGGGGCAGCCGAGGCAAAGCGACGGCAGGCCGGATGAGGGTCGCGCTTCTCAGCGGCGGTATCTCACTCGAGCGGAGCGTCTCGCTCCAGTCGGGGCGGCGGGTCGCCGATTCGCTCCGCCAGCTCGGCCATGAGGTGGTCCGTATAGACCCAGGCCCCGGGCTGGTAGCCGACCTCACCGAGGCAAGCCCAGAGGCCGCCTTCATCGCCCTCCACGGGCGAGACGGTGAAGACGGCACCGTCCAGGGGCTGCTCGAGCTGTCGGACATCCCCTTCACCGGGCCCGGAGTCGCGGCCTGCCGACTCTCTTCGGACAAGGGACTCGCCAAGCACGTCTTCGGGATGGAGGGGGTCCCGACCCCCGCCTGGTTCCCCGTCACGGAAGCGGCCATCCGCGACTACGGCGCGGCCGCCGGGCTACCGGCAGCGGTCGACCGACTCGGCCTCCCGTTGGTCGTCAAGCCCGCATCGCAGGGCTCGGCCCTCGGGCTGACCGTGGTGACCGACCCGGCCGACCTGCCGGCGGCCGTGGTGACCGCGCTCAGCTACGGGCCTTCGGCCCTCCTGGAGGAATGGGTGGACGGGCGGGAACTGGCGGTATCGGTAATCGGGGGTGGAGCACTGCCGGTCATCGAGGCGATCCCGACCGAGCGACCGACCTACGACTTCGAGGCACGGTACGAGATCGGGGCTACCCGATTCGAGACGCCCGCCCGGCTTTCGGAAGCCGACCGGACGGCGGTCGAGCGGGTGGCCCTCGCGGCATGCGATGCCCTCGGTTGCCTCGACCTCGCCCGGGTGGACATGCTTCTCGCTGACGACGGGCCGAGGGTGATCGAGGTCGACCCGGTCCCCGGACTCACTGAGACTTCACTGCTACCCCAGGCCGCCGAGGCGGCCGGGCTCTCATTCGACGCTCTGGTGGACCGGATCCTGGGGCTGGCGACCGGACCGGACGCCTGAACGAAACTCCCTAGGAATCCTTGAGAAAATCCTCGGGAGAGACGTCTTCCAGGAAGTCCTTGAACTGCTCGACGACCTCGTCGGTGTCCTCCTCGCCCTGCTCGAACTCGATCGACGATTCCTCGATCACCTCGTCAGCGACGAAAATCGGCACCGCGAGCCGCACCGCCAGGGCCAGAGCGTCGGAAGGCCTGGAATCGACCTCGATCTCGGTCCCCGATACCGAGATCGTGATCGAGGCAAAGAAGGTGTTGTCCCGGAGTTCGGTGATCGCGATCCGCTCACAGGTCGTATCGGTCTGGTCGAGCAGTTCGACGAGCAGGTCGTGGGTCATCGGCCGCGGGGTCTCGGCCCCCTGGAGCTTCATCAGGATCGCGGCCGCCTCTGGGTGCCCGATCCAGATCGGCAGGAAGCGGTTGTCGTCGATCGTCTTCAGCAGGACGATCGGCTGCTTGCCGACCATGTCGAAGCTGACCCCGTAGATCTGCACCTCTCGCATCGCGGGCGATCATATATGCGGCTCCTCCCCCGCCCCGACCGGGCCGAGGGGCCCGGGGAGTCGGCGCCCCGTGGTCTCGAGGGGTCCCCAGCGGTCCGGGGAGATGGGCGATCCTGGATTCGAACCAGGGACCTCATCCTTATCAGAGATGCGCTCTAACCAACTGAGCTAATCGCCCGCGTCGCGGTCGGCGCCGCAGGGCGGGGATTCTACTGCCGCGAGTCCAGGTCGTCGGCCAGCCGGCCGGCGTCGGCGAGGTCGGTCAGGGTGATCTCGACCACCGCTCCTCCCGCCTTCGGCCGGATCCGTACCGGCCGGTCGAACCGCGTCTCGAGTCCGGCGGCGAGGGTCTCGGCCCGCTTCGCCTCCTCGGCGGTGAACCCCTTCCGTCCGGAAACCGCCTTCGGGCCGGACTTTCCGGACAGGACCCGAGCCTCATCCTCGGTCCTCCGGACCGTCCAGCCCTCCCGGGCGGCCCTCTGGGCGAGGTCCTTGCGGGCCTCGTGGTCGGGAGCCTGGAGGATCGCCCGGCCATGTCCTTCAGTGATCCGTCCTTCCTCGAGCAGGGCAATCGCCTCGTCGGGCAGGTCGAGCAACCGAACCAGGTTCGAGACCTGGGAGCGGCTGCGGCCGATCTTCCGACCGAGCTCCTCCTTGCTCAGCCCGAGTTCCTCGATCAGGGCTGCACAGGCCCGAGCCTCCTCCACCGGGTTGAGGTCCTCGCGGACCATGTTCTCGACCAGCGCGAGCTCCAGCCGCTCGGCCTCTGCCGGGTCCCGAATAACCGTTGGGATCGTCTTCAGGCCTGCGATTCCGGCCGCCCGCCAGCGACGTTCACCGGCGATAAGTTCGTAACTTCCGTCACTAAGTCTGGTCGCTATTACCGGCTGGACGACCCCGCTGTCCGCGATCGAATCGGCCAGGGCATCGAGTCCCGCCTGATCGAAATTCGACCGGGGCTGGTCGGGGTTCGGGGCGAGCGACTCGATCGGCAGCTCGACCACCTCCGACCGAAGGCCCGGCTCGGGGAGGATCGCCGCCAGGCCCCTGCCCATCCCCCTGGGTTCAGCCACGCTCGACCACCTCCGCCGCTAGGCCCCGGTAGGCCGAGGCACCCCGGGAGTCAGGTGCGTACTCGGAGACCGGGAGCCCGTAGCTCGGGGCCTCGGCCAACCGAACCGTTCGGGGCACGACGGTCTGGAAAACGGTTTCGGAAAAGTGGTCTCTCACATCCCTCTCGACGTCCTGGGCAAGTCGGGTTCGCTCGTCATGCATTGTGACAACCACCCCGGCCAGTTCCAGGGAAGGATTGAGCTCCCGTCGGACGGTCGTCAGGGTGTCGAGGAACTCGATCAGCCCCTCGAGCGCCAGGTACTCGGCCTGGACCGGGACGATCACCCGGTCGGAGGCGACAAGCGCATTGACCGTAACCAGACCGAGTGCTGGAGGACAGTCGATCAGGACGACGTCGTACCGACTGGCCAGCGGCTCGAGCTGCCGGCTCAGCTGGAATGGCGGCTCAGGAACCGAGGCGAGTTCGACCGCCGAACCAGCCAGGTCCCGACTCGCCGGGAGCACCTCGAGGTTCGGGACGGGTCCGGGTACCACGGCATCGACTGCGGCAGCTTCGCCGGCAAGGACCTCGTAGCTCGAGGGCCTGATCCCCTTCTGGACCCCGAGCGCGACGGTCGCGTTCGCCTGCTGGTCGAGGTCGAGTACGAGGGTCTTCCGGCCTTCTGCCGCAAAGACGGCGGCAAGATTGACGGCCGTGGTCGTCTTGCCGACTCCCCCCTTCTGGTTGGCGACCGCGTAGACCGACCGACTCACCCCTGCGGACCGAGGCGTCTTTGGCTGAAGGGGGAGCCGGAACTCATCGGGTTCAGGTTATTCCGGCAGGGGGCGCTTCCTGGCCATCCCGGGCCTCCGTGGCAGCTCCGCCGGTGTCGACCCTGACTTTCCGAGCAGGTAGAGATGTCGTTCCCTGCTTCCCTCGAACGGGACGACCGCCACGACGCCGCGCGGTTGCATCGCCAACCGCTCGGCAAGCGCCTCGACCCGACGTTCCTCCTCGGGCTCCCTCTCGCCCTTCCAGGCGATCAGGGTCCCGCCCTCGCGAAGGAGGGGCGACGCGAGCTCGGCAAGGACCGAGAGCGGGGCGACGGCCCGGGCGAGGGCGAGATCGAAGCGCTCCCTCCCTTCTCCGACAGCGAGCTCCTCGGACCTGACCCCGAGGGCCTCGACATTGGTCAAACCGAGCGCATCGGCTGCCTCTCCGGCGAAGCGGGCCTTCTTGCCAACCGAGTCGACCAGAGTGAATCTTGCCTCTGGAAGCGCCATTGCAAGCGGAATTCCGGGGTAGCCGGCCCCGGACCCGATGTCGACCACCGCCTCGGCCGAAGTGACCGCTCCGAGCGCGAGGGCCGAGAGGGAATCGCGCAGATGGACGTTCTCGGCCTCACCAGGTTCAGTGACCGAACTCAGCGAGAGGGGCGACTCGGCAACCATCCGGGTCAGGGGTGCCAGACGACCTACGAGTGCGTCGATGGTCGCTGGATCCAGAGGTTCGACACTTTCGGCTTCGTCGGCGAACCCCCCTCCGGCTCCCGTCGGGCCGGCCTGACCCACGTTGCTCAGTCCGTGACGAGCGGGGCGACCACGACCCGACGGTTGGGTTCGTCCCCCGCGCTGAATGTCTCGACCTCGGGACGGTCGCGGAGTCGCTCATGGATCACCCGCCGTTCACGGGCGTTCATCGGGTCCATCTCGATCTCGTCCCCGGTAGCGATCGCGTCATCGGCCGCCCGGTCGGCCCGCCCCTCGAGCATTTCGTCCCTCTCGGCCCGGTAGCCCGCGGCGTCCACGGTGACCCGCTTTCGGTCCCTTACCCCACGGAAAGCCGCCTGGTAACAGATCAACTGGAGGGCATCGATCGTCTGGCCGCGCCTTCCGATCAGCACCCCGTAGTCGTCATCGCCCTCGACCGATGCGGTGATCGAATCCTCATCCTCGTCGACCTCCACCTCACCCTCCAGGTCGAGTTCGTCGAGAAAGGCCTCGACCAGGAGTCGGACCCTTTCAGCAGGATCTTCCGGCCACTCCGTCCGCTCGGCCGGAGCGCTTTCGTCCTCGTTTTCCGCGAGTTCCTCGGTCATCTGAAGATCGGTCCCGGAGTGTAGGTGCTCCGAGTCCGCGCCGGGTCAGCGCCTGCGTTTCTTCTTGCGCGGCGGCGGTGGTGGTGGCTTCACCGCTGCGGCGACCTCGGGATTGGAGAGGTCCGGCGGCGGGATCACCTTGTTGACCACGGCCTGCTGTCCGATCGTCCAGACGTTGGTGGTGATCCAGTAGAGGATCAGCCCGGCCGGGAAGCCGATGATGAAGGGGATGAAGATGAAGGGCAGGGCCATCATCAGGAGCCTCTGGTTGCGGTCTGCGGTGGTCGCCATCACCAGGCCCGAGAACAGCTGGGTCACCACGTAGATCACGATGAGGGCGACCAGCACGCCTCCGGTGGCGGATGCAGTCAGGTCCGGGATGAAGAGGAATGACTCGCCGAAGGGGTAGAGGGCTTCGATCGTCGGGTTGGCCTGGATCTGGGCCATGGTCAGCTCGCTGCAGGGAACCTCGGTCTGGCCGCAGATGTCCTCTCTGAGCGGACCCCTCAGCGCATAGAAGAGCGTGATGAAGATCGGCATCTGGGCGATCAAGGGGATGCAGGAGGCAAGCGGGTTGATCTTGTTCTCCTGGTAGAGCTTCATCATCTCCTGGGAGAGCCGCTGGCGGTCGTTCTTGTATTTCTCCTGGAGTTCCTTGATCTGGGGCTGGAAGGCCTGAAGGGCCCTCATCCCCTTGATCTGCTTGTAGGTCAGGGGGATCAGGACCAGTCGGGTCGCAAAGGTCAGCGCGATGATCGAGGCACCCCAACTCAGCCCCATCCCATGGAAGGCCGAGAGCACGGCGTCGGCGATGTTGATCAGGGGCTGGAGGATGTTTGCCAGAAAGATCACTGCTCCTACCTGCCTCCGTCAACTCCGTCTGCCGGGATCTCTCCGTGGTAAACCGCGGGATCCATCGGGCCGACTCGCAGGGTGAACTCCTCCCGGACTGGATCGAAGCCGCCGTGGCTCAGGGGATTGCACCTCAAAAGGCGCCACGCGGCAAGGAGGAGGCCACGAAGGACCCCGAAGCGGGTGACCGCCTCTACCGCATAGGCGGAACAGGTCGGCTCGTACTTGCAGCGTCTTGGCAGGGCGGGCGAAATCAGGCGTGAGTAGGCCCGGATCGGTGCGGTTGCTGCCCTGGAGGCCAGACTCCGGTTTTCTGGCACGGATCGGCTCCGTTTCACGTGGAACGCCCTTCGCTCCCAGCTCCAGAGCTATCTTCTTCACCTTCGGAGGGCTCGGCCAGGATCAATTCCGAAATCGCGCTCTTGACTCCATCCATACCGTCAGTCTCGATCATCTGCTCGATTCCGGGTCGCGCAACCAGGACGAAGTCGGCTTCCGACGCATCCCCGTCGAAGACCTCCCAGAATCCCTCCCCGAGAATCCGCTTGACACGGTTGCGGGTGACTGCGTTCCCGACCTTCCTGGAAACAGAGATTCCGAGTCTCGTCGACCCGTCATCAGCGTCTGGGTCACCGGCCCGATCGAACCGATAGACGACCAGGAAACGGTTGGCCCTCGAGTCTCCCTCCCGGTACGCGCGCTTGAAATCGCCGCTTCGGGAGAGTCGCTTCCGCCGAGGGCGCCCCGGGTCCTCCCCGGACATCTCACGCGGTCAGGCGCTTGCGACCCTTGCGCCGCCGCCGCCTGACGATCTCGCGGCCCGACCTCGTCTTCATCCTGGCGCGGAAACCGTGGGTCTTCGCGCGCTTCCTTTTCTTCGGTTGGTAGGTCCGCTTCATCGGGGGCCGGAGTATAGGGGTAGGGCGGCCCCGCGGACCCCGACGAGCGCCCACCTTTTTTCTCCGGTGCTTGCGAGCTGGCCCCCGGGGGGGCGAGCTCCCCGGGACTATCTTCGACCAGCCCTCCCGAGAGGTCTTCGACGCCCTGCCGGGGCTCGTTGGGGTCGGGGGGTCCGTCCGTCCACGACTCGAGCGAGGATTCCCGGAGAGCCCGCAGTATCAATGGAGGAGCCAAAAACAACCTATAAGGCCGAACTGCCTGGACCGTCTGGAACTCCCCCTGGCTCGGCCGACCGGACATTGGTGGGCGGGATCGACGCCCCCGCAGGGGACTCTCCCGGTCCACCGCAGGACCTGAACCTCGCAAGGCTCTGGGTCGAGGTGAGGGAGTCGCTTGCAGCCAGCCTCCCGGAGTCGACATTCCGGATGTGGATCGCGCCGATCCGCCCGGTCGCGGAGAGGAACTCCATCCTGTTCTTCCGCGGGCCCGAGGGCGTGCGCGAATGGGTCTCCCGTCGATACCAGGGACTGATCCGGGAGGCGTTCGGTTCCCGTGGGTTCCCGGTCACGGGGATCTCCTTCGACGAAGCATCCCTCGAGGGCCCCCCGTCCAGGTCCGGCAGGATCGTCCAGCCGAACCCGACCCACACCTTCGATCGGTTCGTAATCGGCCGGGGAAACCACCTGGCACACTCGGCAGCCCTTGCGGTCGCCGAGGCACCGGCCGAGGCCTACAACCCGCTCTTCCTCCATGGGCCTCCCGGTCTGGGAAAGACGCACTTGATGGGCGCCATCGCCGAGTACCTCGCTCGTAACCGCCCCGACTTGACGGTCCTCTTCACCAACGCGGAGTCGTTCACCTCGGAATTCATCGAGGTCTTGAGGGCAGATGGAACTGCCGATGTTTTTCGCCAGAGGTACCGCTCCGTCGACGTATTGCTGGTCGACGACGTCCAGTTCCTCGCTGGCAAGCGACGAACGGAGGAGGAGTTCTTCCACACCTTCAACACCCTCCACGAGGCCGGGGCCCAGTTGGTCCTCTCGGCCGATACCGACCCCTCTGGAATAGACGGCATGGCGGCAAGACTCTCTGACCGTTTCGAATGGGGACTCTCCGTTCAGCTCGAAAGCCCCGACCTCGCCACGAGGTTGACCGTCCTCCGGCAACTGATCGACGAAGCCGGAATCGACCTTCCGGACTCAGAAGTAGTGAGACTGATTGCTTCCTCGGTCACGGCAAACCTAAGGCAGTTGAGAGGCGCGCTCACTCGAATCGTTGCCGAAGCCTCACTCGCCGGCTCGGAGGTGAGCCGGGAGTTGGTGACTCGGGTCGTCTCGGTCGGTGATGGGCTCCAGCAGGCCGGTGCCCCCGAGGTAACACCGAGAGAGATCCGTGACCGTGCCTCCTCCTATTTCGCGATCCCACTCGACAACCTCACCTCACGACGAAGGGACAGGAAGACGGTCCAGGCGAGGAGTGTGGCGATGTTCGTCACCCGCGAGGTTTGCGGCTCGACCCTCTCCGAGATCGGCTCCCTCTACGGTGACCGGGACCACTCGACCGTCCTGTCAGCCGTACGTCGAGTCGAGGAATCTGAAGGTGTCGATCCGGAGATCACCCGTCTACTCACCGGCTTCCGGGCGGCGATCTCCCGTTGAGTCGGTGTGGGCCCATCGAGGAGATCGGGATTGGGTGTGGACCGGGCACTTGCGCCGAGCCAGCTGTGACAATCGATATCCCCACCCACCGACCGTTACTCAACGCTTGTTTTCCCTATTGTGAAGCGGAATGAACCCCCAGTTCAACAAAATCCAACGACCTACTAACCCGAACTTCAACGGGTCGTTTTCAAGGGTGTCCTAGCAGGGGCGTTGGAGTTCTCGGTCGAACAGGAGGAGCTCGCGCGAGCTACGGCAGCAGCGGGTAGGTCTGTTTCCCAGGCTCGGGACAACCAGGCGCTCGGTGGGATCCTGGTCGAGCTTTCCGATGGTCGACTAACGGTCAGCTCGACTGACGGAAACCGAAGCATCAAGGTCCCCGTGCATCTCGCAGGAACCCCGGATGGTGAGGGTCGGGTACTGCTCCCCGGGAAGATCCTCCCCGACGTCGCCAACTCCCTGAGGCCTGGAACCGTAGAGGTTGCTTTCAGGCCCTCGGAGAAGGATGTCGAGATCAAGTCCGGCACTTCGATCTTCCATGTACGCACGATGAACGCCGACGACTTCCCCCCACTTCCCGGACTGGGTGAGGGGGCCGTCTCCCTCGATCGCGAAGCCCTCGTCGAGACGGTAGACCTGGTTGCCGGAGCTGCCTCGACCGGGGATATGAGGCCCGTCCTCTCGGCGGTTCAGGTGACCATCCAAGGGGACGCGATGACCATGGCGGCAACCGACTCCTATCGGCTGGCGGTCAAGGAGACCAAGCTCCCGGCTTCGGCCGGAGTCGAGGTGGAGGCGAACGTCCCGGCTGAGTCTCTGAAGGAACTGGTCAGGATCCTCGGAGGAACGGAGTCCGACCAGGTCAAGGTCTCGATAGGTGATCGCGAGGCCGTTTTCGACATCGATGGCACCGTTTTTTCGACCACGATGGTCGACGGGCAGTTCCCGAAGTACCAGCAGCTGTTCCCGGAAAGTTGGGAACACGATGTGAGGCTTTCGCGCGACGAGCTGCTCGAGTCGGTCAGGCGGGTCGGAAGGATGCTCGACCGCGGCCGCCCGATCAAGATCACCCTCTCGCCTGGAGAGCTGACCCTTACCGCGGAGACGCCGGAGGTCGGTGATGCCAGCGAGACGATCCCTGCCGGTTTCGAAGGGGAGGAGATGACCGTCGGTTTCAACCATGAGTACTTCAGGGACGGTGTCGAGGCGGTCAAGGGTGACGAAGTGATGCTGAAGCTGATCTCGCCGCTCAGGCCCGGACTGATCCAACCGATCGGCAGCGAGGATTTCCGCTACCTCGTGATGCCCCTTCGACTCGGCGACTGACCTTGAGGGTCTCGTCGGTCTCGGCCGACCGGTTCAGGTCCCTCGAAGATGTGGTCCTGGAGCTCGGCCCGGGCTCGACCGCGATCTTCGGACCGAACGGTTCCGGCAAGACCAACCTCCTCGAGGCTGCCTTCTTCGGCCTG
>CAITDZ010000198.1 GCA_903891285.1 uncultured Solirubrobacterales bacterium | reverse complement strand
GCGACCCCGGCCGATCTGGCCGAATTTCCGATCCCTGCCAAGAACCAAGCCTACCGGGCCGCATAAGTAAGGGAAAATTGAGATATTGCTAACATATTCCTAATACTTTTGGAAGCGCCCGTTCCGGTGAAGGAGTTGCCCGGGAGCCGGGGAATAGGTCGGGGTCGCATGGGAATTTCACCTTTCGGAAAGAAGAGCGAGACCGAGGGCGAGCTCGAACGAGCCCGCCTCGAGAAGGCACGCACCCTGCCCCGCAAGGGCGGCATGCCGATCATCGAACTTCGTGACGTGAGCAAGGTCTATGCCGGTGGACACCTGGCTCTCGACCGGGTTTCCCTGGCGATCGACCGGGGCGACTTCGTCTTCCTCGTGGGGCCCACCGGCTGCGGCAAGTCGACCCTGATCAAGCTCCTCATTCGCGAGCTGCTCCCGACCGAAGGGACCGTCTCGATCGCCGGTCGCGACATCGGCGGACTCCCCGAGAAGAAGATCCCGATGCTCCGGCGGAACATCGGCACCGTCTTCCAGGATTTCCGGCTCCTCCCCAGCAGGACCGTCTACGACAACGTCGCTTACGCCCTGCAGGTGATCGGCGCCTCACGATCCGACATCAGGCAGAAGGTTCCCGAAGCCCTTCGTCTGGTCGGCCTCTCGACCAAGCTCCACAACTACCCCGACGAGCTTTCCGGTGGTGAGCAGCAACGCGTTTCGGTAGCCAGGGCATTCGTCAACCACCCGCCTCTCCTCCTTGCCGACGAGCCGAGCGGAAACCTCGACCCGGTCACCTCGGTGGGGATCATGCAGCTCCTCTACCGGATCAATCGAACCGGGACCACGGTCGTCGTCGTGACCCACGACCGGGAGATGGTCGACCGGATGAGACGGAGGGTGATCGAGCTCTACGAGGGCCGGATCGTCCGAGACGAGGTCGCCGGTGGCTACACCGAAGAGTCGACCTCGGAGTTCGGCGTCCGGATGCGAGCCGAGATGGGGGTCGGTGCCGAGGGCCAGCCCAACGGAAGCGGCAGCGGAAGGACGGAGGGTCACTGAGATGGGACGCCTGATCTTCTTCGCCCGGGAGGCCCTGCGCGCGATGCGGAAGAACGTCGCCCCTACCACCGCCGCGGTGGTCACCACGGTCCTGACCGCGATCCTGATCGGGGTCCTGGTGCCGATCTTCCAGACCACCCAGAGCAAGAGCTCCGACGTTCGGGACCAGCTCGAGCTGCGGGTCTTCCTCTTCGACGATGCGACCTCGACGGAAGTTGCGTCACTCCAGCGCCAGATCGAAGACGTACCCAAGGTCAAGAGCGTCACCTACCTCAGCAAGGACGATGCCCTGACCGAGTTCCGCAAGGACTACGGCCAGGAGAACCGGGATGTCCTCAAGGAGTTGAAGGGAAACCCGCTGCCCGCCAACTTCATCGTCAAGCCCGATGATGCCGCCAACCTCGAGGCGATCCGGGCCGCGATGCAGGCACCCGGGGGTAGCCCGGGCAGCCCGGCCTGGATCTCGCCAATCATCAAGGACGTCGATGACCGACAGGCGACTGCCGAGAAGATCGAGGAGGTGACCGGCGCACTCAAGTTGGTGCTGACCGTGATCACGATCCTCCTCGTAGCGGCCTCCCTGCTCCTGGTCGGAAACACGATCCGCCTCTCGATCTACACCCGGCGGCGCGAGATCGAGGTCATGAGCCTGGTCGGTGCCACCCGGTGGTTCATCCGCTGGCCCTTCATGATCGAGGGCGTGATCGTCGGCATGCTCGGAGGGGCAATTGCGATAATCGTCCTGTGGGTCGGCAAGATCACGATCGTGGATCCCCTCTCCGACAGCTTCGCGCTGCTCGAAGCGCAGGACTCGGTTTCCTTCATCCTCCTCGTCGCCTGCCTGTTCGGAGCTGCCGTCCTGGTATCGGCACTTGGTTCGGGGCTGACGCTCCGCCGGTTCCTCAAGGTCTGACCTCCCCGGCCAAGGCCGCTTGAAGACCGCCTGGACAGCGGTCATCGCCGGCTTCGTCGGGCTGTTCGCCGGCATCCTGCTGGCTCAGTCCACGGTCGAGATGCCGGCGCCGTTCGGCTGGGTCCAGGGGATCGGGGAACAGTCGCTCTCCGATGAGGTCACCGAGCTGGTCGAGGACTACTACTGGCGATCGACCGACACCGACCAGCTCGAGCGTTCCTCGGTCGAGGGCATCGTCGATCAGCTCAGACGCCGATACCGAGATCGCTTCACCCATTACTTCGACCCGAAGCAGCTCGAAACTTTCAACGAAGCGATCGAGGGAACCTTCTCCGGCGTGGGCATGACGGTCGGCGACCTGGTCGAGGGCGGACTGGTGGTCGGCAGGGTATTTGGGGACTCGCCTGCGGAACGGGGCGGAATCGAGACCGGTGACCTGATCGTCTCGGTCGACGGCGAGTCGATCGCCGGTGACGGGGTCGACTCGGTGGTTATGAGGATCAAGGGACCGGAGGGCACCCCGGTGGTGCTCGGGGTAAAGGCATCGGGTGAGGGGTCGAAGAGGTCGGTAAGGCTGGTCCGCGAGGAGATCCAGGTACCGGTCAGCGAAGGGCGGATCCTCGAGAGGGATGGGCAGAAGATCGGCTACGTCTCACTCGCCGGCTTCAGCGAGGGCGCCGGCACGGCCCTCGAGGGCTCCCTGCGCAAGGTGACCCGGCGCGGAGCCGAGGGGATCGTGCTCGACCTGAGGGGTAACGGAGGGGGACTTCTTCCCGAGGCCATCTCCACTTCGAGCCTCTTCGCACCGAAGGGACGCCCGGTGGTCGAGACCCGCTCGCGGGTCGAGGGCAACCGGATCTACCGGACCGAAGGGGGCGAGCTCGACCTGCCACCGCTGGTCGTCCTGATGGATCGGGGCACCGCCTCGGCAGCCGAGATCCTCGCTGCGGTCGTACGGAAGTACGGGAATGCGCCGCTGGTCGGTACGCGTTCCTTCGGCAAGGGCCTCTTCCAGCAGCTGATCGAGCTGGAGGGGGGCGGTGCCCTCGACCTCTCGATCGGCGAGTTCCTGACCGCCGAGGGCGAATCGCTGGCCGGGAAGGGGCTCCGCCCTGACGTTCCGGTCAGTGAGGGGAGTGGAGCCTCGGACGCCCAGCTCGGACGGGCCATCCGGATCCTCCGGGATCGCACCGAGTGACCCGGGACAGACGAAGGTGAACGGGACTCCATCGGGCCGGACCGGGCGGCCCCGGTTCGTTGCGACTGTCGAACGCCGGGGGCGTTACCCGGTGGCGGCACCGCTCTTCGACCGAGGGCCGCAGCTGCCGTTCGAACGCAAGTCACGGCCCCGGACCGGCAGCCTGGCCTGGATCGAGGAGCGGGGGGGAAGGGCGAAGCTCCTCCAGCAGCTGGGAGATCCCGCAGTCGCACGGGACGTGGTCGAGGCGCTGGTCCTGGACCGACTGGGCAGGCGTGGTTTCCCGAAAGCGGTCGAGGCCGAGGCCGAGGCTCCACCGTCCCACGATGTCGAGCGAAGGGACCTGACTGCGCTCCCGACCTTCACGGTCGATCCCGCTACCGCCCGTGACTTCGACGACGCCGTTTCGGCCGAGCAGGCCGGCGATTCGGTCCGGCTCTGGATCCACATCGCCGATGTCTCCGCCTGGGTCAGGCCGGCCTCGGCACTCGATCGCGCTGCAGAAGAGAGGGGAAACAGCGTCTATGTACCGACATCGGTCGAGCCGATGCTGCCTCACGTCCTGAGCTCCGGAGAGTGCTCACTCTCCCCCGGTGACGAAAGGCTCGCGGTCACCACCGAGATCTTGCTCTCGGGCAGGGGTGAGGTCGAGTCGGTCTCCTTCTATCGGAGCAGGATCCGGTCGGATGTCCGTCTCGACTATGACGGTCTCGACCGGATCTTCTCGGGCGAAGAACAGCCCCCACCCCAGGTGGCCGAGCCGATCGACCTGGCGCGCCGGGCAGCAGCGGTCCTGACCGGCCTGAAGGGCGAAGGGAGGCTGGAGGTCACCTCCAGCGAGCCCGATTTCGAGTTCGATCCCGAGGGAAACCCGGTCGCCTCTCATCGGTACGAGGAGACCGAGGCCCACCTGCTGATCGAGCAGCTGATGATCCTGGCCAACGAGCAGGTCGCGGAGTTCCTCGACCGGAGTTCGACCCCGGCCATCTACCGGGTCCACGAGCAACCCGATCCAGAGCGGATCGAGCGCCTGTTCGAACAGTTGGCATCGCTGGAGCTGCCGACGCCCCCACTGCCCGAGGGGGCCGGCCCGACGATGGCCGGTGACCTCGCGGTGGAGGCATCGCGGATGGTCGCGGCCGAGGCCGGCCGGAGGGGGTACGGCGCGGTGCCTTTCGGGTCGCTCGTCCTCCGATCCCTCAAGCCTGCTCGATACCTGGAACAGAACCTCGGTCACGCCGGACTGGGGAGCACCGCCTACACCCACTTCACCTCGCCGATCCGTAGGTATCCGGACCTGCTGGTCCACCGGGCCCTGCTCTCCCAGGTCGGTGGCGGGGAGGAGGCCCCCGATACCGGGGTTGCGGCAGGGGTCGCCGTCCACTGCTCCGAGACCGAGCGCGAGGCCACCCTGATCGAGCGCGATGCCGACGACATCTGCTCGGCCTTCCTCCTCGAGCGGGAGCTGTTCGAGGGCGGTTGGGACCGGAAGTTCGAAGGCGAGGTCT
>CAITDZ010000197.1 GCA_903891285.1 uncultured Solirubrobacterales bacterium | reverse complement strand
CCGAGATGTCCGACCTGGCCGATCGGGTCAACCGGCCGCTGACCGAGGCCGGACTCGAGAGTGCGGTCGGTGGGGTGATCGGCGCAGCCGCCCAGGGACCGGGGACCGAGACCAGCGAGGCGATCGGGGTGATGGTCGCAATCATCATCCTGCTGATCGCCTTCGGCTCGGCAGTCTCGATGCTGCTGCCGATCGTCACCGCGATCCTCGGCCTCGCGATATCGCTCAACCTGATCACCCTGCTCTCCCACGTGGTCAGCGTCCCGACCGTCGGCCCCACCCTCGGGGTGATGATCGGCCTCGGCGTCGGGATCGACTATTCGCTGTTCGTCCTATCCCGCCATCGCGAGCAGGCAGCCCAGGGGATGGACCTCAAGGAATCGATCGCCCGCTCGGTTGCCACCTCAGGCGCTGCGGTCACCTTTGCCGGCGGCACGGTGATCATCGCCCTGCTCTCGCTCGCGGTCGCCCAGATTCCGATCATCACCGCGATGGGCTACACCGCGGCGATCGCGGTCGTCACGGCGATGCTCGCGGCCAACACCCTTCTGCCGGCGATCCTCGGCCTGCTCGGCCACCGCTACGACTCGCTCCGGATCCCCTTCCTCAAGAAGGAGTCAGCCGACCCCGACCACGACGACTCCGGCTGGTCCCGGTGGGCCCGCGGCGTCGCCCGGATGAAGTGGACCGCGATCATCGGTTCGCTCGCCGTCCTCCTCGTCCTCGCCTACCCCACCCTCAAGCTCGAGTTCGGCCAGGTAGACACGGCCGAGGGACCGAAGGACGCCCAGGCGACCAAGGCGTACGAACTCCTGAGTACCGGGTTCGGCCCCGGCTCGAATGGGCCGATCCTGGTCGCCGTCCGCCTCGACGGAAAACCGGAGGACAGGGCCGACTTGGCCGGGCTGATCGCGGACGTGAAGAAGGTGCCGAACGTCGCGTCGGTCTCCCCGCCCGAGACAAGCCGCGGGGGAACGGCAGCGACGATCACGGTCACGCCCAAGTCGGCCCCGCAGGTCCAGGCGACCCAGGACCTGGTCGACCGATTACGCACCAAGACGATCCCCGATTCGCTCGAAGGTACGGGCCTGAAGGCCTACGTCGGTGGGGTGACCGCCGGGTACATCGACCTGGGGGATGAGATCTCCGAGAAGCTCCCCCTGGTGATCGCGACCGTGATCGCCCTCTCCTTCCTGCTCCTGCTGGTCGCCTTCCGCTCGGTTGTAATCCCGGCTCAGGCCGCGGTGATGAACCTGCTCGGAGTGGCGGCCTCCTACGGGCTGCTCGTTGCCGTCTTCCAGTGGGGTTGGGGTGCGTCCTTGATCGGGCTCTCGGGGGACGTGCCGATCGTCTCCTTCGTTCCCCTCTTCATGTTCGCGATCCTGTTCGGGCTCTCGATGGACTACGAGGTCTTCCTGGTCAGCCACATCGACGAGGAACGGGATGCCGGGGCCTCGGTCACCGACTCGGTGGTCCGCGGTCTGTCCAGGAGCGCCAAGGTGATCACCTCGGCCGCCCTGATCATGGTCGCCGTCTTCGGCAGCTTCATCCTGACCGACGACCCGACCACCAAACAGTTCGGCCTCGGCCTGGCCTTCGCGATCGCGATCGATGCAACCCTGATCCGCTGCGTCCTCGTGCCCGGGATCATGGTCGCGATGGGCAAGGCCAACTGGTGGCTGCCCCGCTGGCTCGACCGGATCCTCCCCCACATCGGTATCGAGGGGACCGAGTTCCTCCAGAAGCTCGACGCCGACAAGCCGGCTGGAACGAAGCCGACCGGCTGAACTTCACCCGCCCGTCTGTTCCGGTCGGAGCTTCTTGCCGGTCGGGGTCTCGAGCATCTTCTCGATCGCCGCCGGGGTCGCCCAGTAGATCAACGCACCGGAACCGGTTCCCAGGACCTCCTTCGAGCACCGGGCAGCCTCGCTGGCCGAATCCCGCGCCACCGCCAGGCCCGACCCAGCCTTCGGATTGGCCGAGAACGAGACCTCGAACCCGAGGTGGTTGATCACCTGCGGGCCTATCCCGTAGGGCTCCCCGGGCTCGGGGCCGCCCCGCGCGAGCTCCCCGTACTGGGAGCGGATCGCCTCGGCAACCTCGGCGATCGAGTCGGTCGTCTGGGTGCCGCCGCACCGGTTCTGGCTCTGGACGAGCTGGTAGCCCAGGAAGCCCTTGTCGAGCTCCCGGTTGAGCAGGACGAGCTCCCGCGCGAGTGCCGCGTAGTTCCACCCGTCCTGGTACTCAGTCGCGAGGCCTACCCGGGTCTGGGGCTTGCCGGGACCGGCGGCGATCTTCTTCGAGATTCGCCTCAGCTCGACGTCTGCCCGGTCGAGGTTGACCCCGAGCGACTCGCTCCATGCTCCCTTGCTGGTCTCCTCCCAGGTCGACTTCTCCCAGTCGACCACGACTCCGTCGAGGTCGGGGTTCCCGGCCAGCGAGAAGATGTAGCCGGGCTTCTTTCTCTCGGGACTCATCCCGTTGAGTGCCGCGATCCGGTTGCAGGGGAAGGCATCCCGCAGGCTCTCGAGGATCGGGGTGGCCTTCTTCGGGGTCATCGTCCGGTACTGGGTGTTGATCAGCAAGATGTCTCGATCGGTGATCCGGGACCGAAGCGGCTCGGAGGAGAGCGCCTTGACGTCGGCCGCCTTGTTGACCCTCAAGACCATCGTGTAGGCCTTGGGTCCACTGCCCTTGGGGGCTAGGCCCCTCGGCAAGGTGGCGCAGGCCGATTTGCCGCTGTCCGAATCGGCGCAGCCGATGACGCCTGCGATCAACAGGGCCGCGCAAAAAGGGATGTAGGCGATTGATCTAGGGAGTCTCAAGGGTGGAGACGAGCCGGATCGGACTATCGGGCGGTTCTCACGCTAGCACCGCCCATCCCTGCCGCTAGATTCGTAAAGTCATTCCCCGGAGGGGTGGCAGAGCGGTTGAATGCACCGGTCTTGAAAACCGGCAGGCGTCTTTCGGCGCCTCGAGGGTTCGAATCCCTCCCCCTCCGTTCGCGGTCGGGGCAGGACGAGGCTCAGTAGTTGCCAGGTGGCTGGTTCGGCGGGGGACCCTGGTTGCGGGAGCTGTTGGCGATGAACGAGAGGATCACGCCGACTACGGCGACTCCCATCAGGATCCAGCCGACCAGCTGGAGGTCCCCCCCTGAACCGTTTCGTCGACTGCGAAGGCGAGGATCGCGCCGATCGCAAAGATGAACAACGAGCCGCCGAAATACATCGGCGCGATGCTATCAACGGCCCCAACGGGAACTCGAGGGGGTGCAGGGGGTCCACTAGGGTGGGCAGGGCATCCGGGATAGATTGGTCCGATGCCCGGCTCGCTCAGGTCCCGCGTCTCGCTCGCCCTGGTCCGGAAACAGCTTCCGGGGCTGATGACGGCCGACCCGGTGGGCGAGATGCCTGACGGCCTGCACGTCGCGATCATCGGCTCGGGCTCCCCGCTTCCCGACGTAAAGAGGCGAAACCCCTGCGCGGCGGTGATCGTCGACGGAAAGATCTTCGTGGTCGATGCAGGAGAAGGCGCATCGGAGACGATGGCCCGGATGCAGCTCTCGCCCGGTCGGATCGAGGCGGTCCTGATGACCCACTTCCACTCCGACCACATCGGCGGCATCGGCACGGTCAACCTCCAGCGCTGGGTCGCCGACGGCGACCGCCCCGCGTTGTCGGTGATCGGCCCTCCGGGAACCGACCGCGTGGTCGACGGCCTGAACGAGGCCTACTCCCTCGACCGCGGCTACAGGGTCGGCCACCACGGCCCCGACCTGGTTAACCCCGAAACCGGTGCCATGGAGGCCCGGGTCTTCTCGATCCCGGACGGCGAGGATTCGATGGTCGTCCTCGAGGACGGCGACCTGACCGTAACTGCGTTCGTCGTCCAGCACCCGCCGATCGAGCCCGCCCTCGGCTACCGGTTCGACTACCGGGGCAGGAGTGCGGTGATCAGTGGTGACACCAACTACTCGCCGACCCTAATCGAGGCGGCCCAAGGGGCCGACCTGCTGGTCCACGATGCCCTCTCGACCGAACTCCTGATGATGGTCTCCGAGGCGGCCCGTGATGCTGGGCTTTCGACCCGGGCCCAGATCCTTGCCGACGTTCCGGGCTACCACGCGACCGCCCCCGAGGCAGCCGATGCCGCCCGCGAAGCAGGTGTCGGCGCCCTGGCGATCACCCACATCGTGCCGCCGCTGCCGCTCAAGGGTCTGGAGGCGATCTTCCTCGCCGACGCTGAGGAGAGGTTCGACGGACCGCTCTGGCTGGCCCGCGACGGCGACCTCTACAGCCTGCCCGCCGGCAGCGACCAGCTCCGGCGTTCGAACCTGATCGGCCGCCGCTAGAGCTACCGAGAGCACTTACGCGGACACCCTCCTGCTCGTCGCTACACTCGCCGCCAATGGCTCCTGAAACGGTTCCAGGGAGGATCCGAAACCTGTTCGCGAGTGGGGGGCCTCTCTCCTACGCGCCCTTCCGCCGCCTGATGGTCGCCCGCTTCATCTCGACGATGGGCTCCTGGATGCAGACGGTTGCAGCCGGCTACCTGGTCTTCCAGATCTCCGGAAACGCGATGTACGTCGGGCTGCTCGCCGCGGTTGCGCTCGGTCCGAGCCTGGTCGGCGCATCGATTGGGGGGAGGCTCGCCGACCGCTACTGCCCCCGAAAGCTCTCGATCGGGTTCTCACTAATAGAAATCCTCCCTCCGCTCGCGCTTTCGGTTCTCGCCTTCACGGATTCGCTGACGATTCCCGCAATCTTCGTCTGCGTCCTGGCCCTCTCGATTCCCCACTCGATGAGCCAACCGATCTTCGCCCTGGTCGTTCCCTATTCCGTGCCCGAGAAGCTTCGGCACGACGCCGTGGCCGACACCTCGGCGATCTACAACGTCGGCCAGCTGCTCGGGGCGGTGCTGGGAGGAATGGCGATCCAGGACATCGGCGCCGGCCTGGCCTTCGGCATCAACGCCGCTTCCTACCTGATAGTAGCCCTGGTCCTCATCGCCTCGCCGATCCTCCAGCAGGCCTGCGACATGGCCCGGAGCCACCGGGATGTTTCGATAAGGACCGGACTTCGAGCCGGATGGGGCCTCGTCGTAGTGAAGATGTCGCTCTTTGGGGCGGCGACCTTCTTCTTCCTCGTTGCCCCGATCGAACAGTTGATGCCGAAGATCGCAGCCGAGCACGGCGAGGGGGCGATGCTCCTCGGCATCCTCGTGGGATCGCTGACGGTCGGGGCGATCCTGGCGAACCCGTTCGTTCGGAGGTGGGCCCGGGATACCAGGGGGGCAGAGCGAACGCTCGTGATCGGCGTCCTTGCATGTTCTCCCGCGGTCCTCCTCCTCGGGGTCTCGTCCTCCCTCGCGACCGACATACCGCTCCTGATCGTCATCGGGTTCACCTGGGAGATGATCTTCGTCAGCGGCGGCAGTGCCCTGCAACTCGATGTCCCGGTGGACATAAAGGGCCGGATGGTCGGCGTCTTCTACACCCTGGTCACGGGAGCGGCAGCACTGGGGGCGATCCTCATGGGGGCGCTCTTCGAGGACTTCGGGGTTTCGACCTCGCTCCTGGCGGTCGGGGCAGGCGCCGGCGTTGCCGGCCTCTACCTGTTTTTCCGATGGTGGGGCGTACGCTCCCTGCCGTCCACCCCCGGCTGATCCCATGGCAGAACCGCACCCTCTCCTCGGCCCGTTCGCCTTCCCGCTCTTTCGCCGCCTTGCCCTCGCAACCAACCTGATCGGCTTCGGTTTCACCGTCCTGGGGGTCTCATCGGCCTATCTGGTCTTCCAGATGACTCGTAACGCCGTCGATGTCGGCATCCTTGCGGCCCTCGCGATCGTCCCCGGGATCATCGGTCCGGCAGTAACGGCAACGATGATGGAACGATTCTGTCCCCGGAAGCTCGCCAGCAACCTCGCCCTCGTGACGACCGCCGCCCCGACCGTCATGGCGATCCTCTACGCGACGGGCAATCTGACCATTGGCTGGATCTTCGGCCTGGTCCTGGTTGGCGGCCTGGCCCGGGCAGGCATCCAGCCGATCCTCCTCGAGCTCTACAAGTACACCCTTCCTCCAGAGAGGCAGGAGATGGCGACCCAGACACATCGCACCTTCGTCGACAACGCCGTGATGCTGGCCGCTGCGCTCACCTCGTCGGTCGTCTACCTCCATTTGGGCGCCGAGTTCGTTTTCGTGCTCGCCGCCCTTGCCTCGCTCCTGATGATCATCGTGCTTCGCACCTCGCACAGCCTGCAGGCCTCCTGCGACGCGCTCCGAGAGAGTCCCACCCCGCCGCCGCTGATCAAGGGCTTCAGAAAGAGCCTTTCGATCCCGATCGTCTCTGCCGCACTGATCAGCGGAGGGTTCCTTCTCCTTCTGGTTGCCCCCCTCCCAAGCCTTGCCCCCCGAATCGCGATGACCCATGGTGAGAGTCCGATGTATGTCGGCTGGTTGGTCGCCGCCCTCGCGCTCGGGGGTATCGTCGCCAGCCTGCTTGCCGAGTTCTTCGCCAACAGCGAGTCCGGTCGACGACGTGAGCTCGAAATCGCCCTGATAGTCGTCGGTCCGCTCCTCGCTCTGCTTGGGTTCTCGATGAGTCTCGCAACCGACCTGTTGATCCTCTTCCTCCTGGGTGTCGCCCTCCAGGTCACCTTCTTCGTCATGCCCTGGGCCGTAGTCGTCAACTCGCCGAAGGAGGTCTCGGGAAGGATGATCGCCTTGATCTTCGTCCTCGGGGCCTTCGCCGGAGGGGTCGGAGCGCTGCTCATGGGCGCACTGGTCGATCGATTCGGCCTCGAGGAGGTACTGGTCGCCTGTGGCTTCCTCGCCTTCATCCTCGGAGCCGCTCGGGCGGTACGGATTTCGCGCACCACCCTGGCCCCTACACCGGATTAGGGCTGGCCCCGCCGTCGGCCCCAGCTCGGCCAATGCCATTCAACCACCCCCTCACCCGGCCGCTGGACCGCTGATAGCCTGCCGTTTAGTCGTAATCGGTTACCTGGATTGAGGTCTGAAGTGGTGGGGAGAGGTCTATTCGTGGGGGGTGGTTTCGTGGGGCGTAAGGCCGTCCTTCTGCTCGCCCCTATGGCCGGTCTGGTCCCGCTCCTCCTGGCGACAGCTCAACCCGCCACCGCATCCGCCCCGGTCAACACCGCGGTCCCCACGATCGCGGGCACGGCCAAGGTTCGGGAGACCCTGACCGCCAACCCCGGTTCCTGGTCGGCCAACCCGAGTCCTCCGAGCTACGCCTACCAATGGCAGAGGTGCCAGGCGAGTGTGAGTACCAGCACCACCGCCGTTGGACAGGTGCCCGCCTACCTGACCGTCGACTCAAACGGCAACGTCTACACCTCCAACTACACCAGCCAGACCGTCACCAAGGTGACGCCCGACGGAACGGCAACGACGCTGGGCTCGACCGGGACCGGTCCTTACGCGATTGCCGTGGACAGGGCAGGCAACGTCTACACGGCCAACAACGGCGCGAACACCGTCACCAAGATCACCCCGGCCGGTGTCTCCTCGACCTTTGGCACCACCGGAACGAACCCGATCGGGATCGCCGTCGACGGCGAAGGGAACGTTTACACGGCGAATTACAGCTCCAACAACGTCACCAAGATCACTCCGGCCGGTGTCTCCTCCACCCTCGGCTCGACGGGCTTGAACCCTTACGGAATCGCTGTCGACTCGGCCGGCAATGTCTACGCCTCGAATTTCGGATCGAACAACG
Source organism: uncultured Solirubrobacterales bacterium (assembly GCA_903891285.1). GTDB lineage: Bacteria > Actinomycetota > Thermoleophilia > Solirubrobacterales > 70-9 > 67-14. Next base: position 6,871 of record CAITDZ010000197.1, on the reverse strand, counting down.
TCACCAAGTTCCCCTCCGGCGGCTCCCCCACGATCCTTGCCTCGACCGGATCGAACCCGGTTGGAATCGCCGTCGACTCGGCCGGCAACGTCTACACCGCTAACTACGGATCGAACGACGTCACCAAGATCACTTCCGGAGGGAGCCCCTCTACCCTCGGCACAACCGGGGCAAACCCTTACGGGCTTGCGATCGACTCGGCCGGCAACGTCTATACGGCCGACGCCGGACCGGACCAGGTCACCAAGATCACTCCTGGTGGATCGTCCTCGGTCCTCGCTTCGACCGGTTCCGGCTCGAACCCCCGGGGGATCGCCGTCTACTCGGACGGCTCGGTCTACACGGCCGACTCCAGCTCCGACCGAATCACCAAGATCTCCCAGTACTCCTGTTCCGACATCAACACCGCCAGCTCACCCTCTTATGTGGCCCAGCCGGCCGACGCCGCGAAGTACCTACGGGTCAGGATCACGGCTGACAACGGAGTCCTCCCCAACGGCACTTCCTTCAGCATGCCCTCCGGACCGGTGGAGGCCACCGCGTCCCGGACCCTCTACGTGAACAAGTATTCCCCCGGTGACTCGAGCGTCCCAGGGTGTCTGAACCCTGACTTCACCGCGATCGGATCGGCCGACCCTGCCTTCGGCGCGGTGGGCGGAGCGGTCAGCGGGGACACGATCTTCATTTGCGGCTCCCCGACGGCCGCGACCGATCCCTATACCCCCGCGGTGGTGCTGGGGAGCAAGAGCCTCAACTTCGTGGGCGAGGGACCGGAACTGACCATCCTCGACGGCCAGAACGACAGGACGCTGTTCTTTGCGAACGCGTACGACTCGGGCCAGCCGAACACCTTCCTGAACCTCCAGTCGCTGACCGTGAAGAGGGGTCTCGACATAAACGACGGGGGTGGGATCGAGGCTTTCTGTCGCGACATAGCGCTTTCGAACGTCCACTTCATCGACAACAAGACCATCGGTTTCGGTTTCAATGGCGGCGGGGGGATGTCCGTGCAGGAAGCAGGGTGTCCGGGTGTCTCCGACGTAACCGTCAACTCCTCGGTCTTCACCGGCAATATCGCCGAATTCAACCCTGCTTACGGGCAGTGGGGCTCCGACGGAGGGGCAATTCGAACCACTGGGAGCGTGACGATCGACGGATCCCGATTCGCCAACAACGAAGCCCGGGCAACAACGAGTTCACCGAGAACCCCGCGAGGAGGCGCCATCTGGGCGGGAGCCGGAGTCTCGATCTCGGATTCGAGCTTCATCTCCAACGGCGCAGTGGGCCCGGGAGCCTTTGGTGGGGCGATCTATTCCGAGGGGGGCCCGAGCACCTCGACCATCTCGGGCAGCACCTTCTCCGCGAACGCAGCGACTGGGGCCAACAGCTTTGCCGGGGCGATACGTCGCCAGACAGGGGACCTGACCGTCACCAACAGCACCTTTACCGGCAACCAGGCCGCTGATGCCCCGGCCCTATCCAGCAGCGACAGCATCACCCTGAAGAGCATTACTTTGTCGGCCAACTCCGGCCCGTACGACATCGATGCCGGCTACAACCTCTCGATCGGCAACTCGATCATCAATGAGACCGGTGAGGCCTGCAGGGCACCCCAGCCCCCCTCCACCTACAAGGTGAACCTCGGTGGCAACGTGATCGCCGACACGACACTCTCGGACTGCGACCCCTTCGTGGGAACGGGTGGTGGCCCGGCGACCAAGGTCGACCCGAGCGCCATCCAACTCGGAGCGCTGGCCGACAATGGCGGCCCGACCCAGACCATGGCCATCGGGCTTACCTCGGCCGCGGCAACCTCGGCCGGGGTGAACCTCCTCGGCTCCGGACCCAGGGACCAACGGGGCAGGAACAGGCCGGCCACGAACCAGTCCTCGGGCGCCTACCAGCTGACTGAACCGGCCAATACCGCCGTCCCCCAGATAACCGGTGACGCCGAGGCGGGAGAGACCCTCACCACCTCCACCGGAACCTGGTCGGTCTCCCCCCCGGTCACCAGCTACGACTACCAATGGCAGAGGTGTGAGGTGTCCAATAGCCCTTCTTATGTGAGTGGCTGGGGCGGGGCCGGGTCGGGGAACGGTCAGTTCAGTTCCGCGGAGTGGCTGGCGATAGACGCCAGCGGCAACGTGTTCGTGGCCGACGGGGGCAACAACCGGATCCAGAAGTTCGATGCATCGGGTAACTACCTCGGCAAGTGGGGTACGGCCGGGAGCGGCCCGGGCCAGTTCCAGAACATCGGGGGCATCGCGGTCGGCCCGGGCGGTGAGGTCTACGTGACCGACACCGGCAACAACCGGATCCAGATGTTCACCAACTCGGGCACGTACATCCGTCAGTGGGGCTCCCAGGGTTCGGGCAACGGCCAGTTCAACTCCCCCGGACCCCTCGCGACGGACTCTTCGGGCAACGTCTTCGTAAGTGATTCCAACAATTCCCGGGTCCAGAAGTTCACGAGCAATGGGTCCTACCTGACCCAGTGGGGTTCATCGGGGTCCGGTCCCGGCCAGTTCAGTTCGCCCGGCGCAATTGCGGTCGACCCCTCCGGGAACGTGTACGTGATCGATATCTGGAACTACCGGGTCGAGAAGTTCACCGGGTCCGGAACCTTCATCACCCAGTGGGGCTCGAATGGGAGCGGTAACGGCCAGTTCACCGCCCCCAGCGGGATCGCCGTCGCTTCCTCCGGGACGGTCTACGTCGCCGACCGGAACACCAGCCGGATCCAGGCCTTCTCCCCGACGGGCACCTACCTGTTCCAGTGGGGAACGGCAGGAAGCGGGCCCGGCCAGATCGACGACCCGGGAGGGCTCGCTTTCGGTACCGGCGGGGACCTCTACGAGGCCGACGTCTACAACGCCCGAATCCAGCGATTCTCGACTCTTGCCTGCACGGCCATACCTGGGGCGACCTCGAACACCTACCCCCAAACCCGAGATGAAATGGGCAAGACGATCCGGGTAGAGGTAGTCGTAGACAACGGCGTCCCCCCGCCCGAAGAGGCGCTCAGCTTCCCGACCACCCCGGTCCTGGCCATTCCCCAGGACTCCTCCTCGCCAACCATTGCGGGGATTCCCGCTGAAGGGGAAACCCTTACCGCCAGCTCCGGAACCTGGTCTGGCTACCCGACCCTCACCCTCTCGTTCCAGTGGCAGCGCTGCGAGCAGGACGGCACCGGCTGCACCGACATCACCGGTGCAACCAACCCGACTTACACAGCGACCGGTGCCGATGTCGGCAAGAAGCTCCGGGTCACCGAAACGGGGTCGAACGTCGCCGGGGACGCGACCGCGGACAGTTCCCAAGTCGGCCCCGTCACCGGGCCGCCGGTCAATACCGAGCCCCCGTCCGTGACCGGCGACACCGTGCTGGGGAGCACGCTGACTGCGAACCCCGGCACCTGGTCGGGCTATCCGGACCCGACCCTGTCCTTACAGTGGCAGCGCTGCGATGTCGGCGGCTCGAACTGCACGGACATCGCCGGTGCAACCGGCCAGACCTACGTCCTGAGCACCGAGGACGAGGGCAAAGAAATCCGAATAGTGGTGACCGCGGTGAACTCGATCGGTTCGGTCAGGTCCGACTCTGCCCCGACCGGTGAAGTCGCGCCAGTGCCGCCGACGCCGTCCGGCAAGCCCAAGCTGAAGATCGAGGTCGAGGGCCCGAAGCGGACCGTCGCCGGAAGGCCGTTCCGGATCCGGGTCGAGGTCACCAACAGGTCCGGGGGGACCCAGAGGGCCGGGAAGGCGAGCGACCCGACCACTGCCAAGTCGGTCAGGGCCTGCGTGCAGCTACCAAGGGGAGTGATGCTGGTGGCCGGCAAGGGTCGGAGCAGGATCGAGGGCAAGCGGGTCTGCTGGACTCGCCGTTCGCTGGCGGCCGGAAAGTCCTTCGCCCGCGGTGTCCGGGCCAGGACGGTCCGCACCATGTCCGGATCGGCCACACTCCGGATCACCGTCTCGGCAACCAATTCCGAGGGGGCGACCTCGACCACCCAGACGACGGATCGGATCGAGGTATCCCCGGCGGAGAGGCCGGAGCCGAAGCCTCCCACCGGTTAGGCTCTCCAACCGTGGCGATCCCAACCAACATCCAGCAGTTCATCGACCGGCTGAGCGCCGACGCACCGGCCGATTACTCGGACCTCAAAGCCCTCATCTTCAACGGCACGCTCAAGCGCTCCCCCGAGCCGAGCAACACCGAAGGGCTGCTCTCGATCCCGCTCGGGATCTTCGAGGCCGTCGGGGTCAAGACCGACGTCATCCGGACGGTCGACCACGACATCCCGCCCGGCTCCTGGCCGGACATGACCGAACACGGCTACGACAGCGATGAGTTCCCCGGGATCTACCGGGACCTGGTCGTCCCGGCCGACATCGTCATCCTCGCCGGGCCGATCTGGCTGGGCGACCAGAGCTCGATGACCCGCAAGGTGATCGAGCGCCTCTACGCATTCTCCGGCGAGACCAACGAGAAGGGTCAGTGGGCCTACTACGGCAAGGTCGGGGCGGCACTGACCACCGGCAACGAGGACGGCGGAAAGCACGTCAGCGCGATGGTCCTCTACTCCCTCCAGCACATCGGCATGGTCGTCCCACCCCAGTCGGATTCCTACTGGAACGGAGAAGCAGGCCCCGGACCCTCCTACCTGGACGGCGACGACGGAGGCCAGCACAACGCCTGGACCACCAGGAACACCGTCTTCATGACCTGGAACATCCTCCACCTGGCCCGGATGCTGAAGGACGCAGGCGGGATCCCCGGGTACGGGAACAACGCGGACGACTGGGACCTCTCCCAGCCCGACCACCCGAACCCCGAGTACCGGGCCTGACCCACCGGAAGCCTTACCCTTCAGGCAGCTTCGAAGCTCGACGGCTCGATCGGGTGCGACTACCTACTCAGCCGAGCTGAACAGCCACTTGCCGTTGACCTTCTGGGCCTCCTGCGGCAGGACCTCGTTCGGGTAGGTAATCCGGGCGGTGTCGCCATTGATGGTTATCTTCTCGACGTTCTTCGCCTCAGAGACCCGGTCGTCGCTGAGAAACTGATCGGCGAGTTCGACCAGCGACTCACAGCTGCCGAACAGGGTCTTCTTCTGCTCCTTCAACTCCTGGGGTGTGAATAGCGAGCAGGCCTTCTTGTAGTCGTTGTCGATCAGCGCATCTGCGTATTCATCGACCAGCGCCTGGATCTGATCCTCATCCGAGCCCCCACCACCGGATCCAGAACACCCCGCGACCACGCATGTGGCGAGGACCACCCCTAGAAGCGCAAGGCTCCGACTCGCTATCCCCATGACCCCTCCTGTTCGATCTCGGACTGGACCCCGCTGACGCTACAGGTCAGCGGGTGCGTCGACGAAGGCGTACCGAGATGCGGGCCGAGCCTTTACACTCCCCCCATGGAGACTGAACAGAAGCCCCAGAAGCCCGGTTCCGCAGCGAAGAAGGCAAGGGGGCAGGCCCGGATCCTGATCATGGTCGCCGCCTTCCTCTCCCTGATCGCCTCGGTCGTCCTCTTCTTCACCGGCAGCAAGCAGGAAGGGATCTTCATCGGGCTCTGGGTGCCCTCGATCCTCGCCCTGGGTGCCCTGATAGTCCCGGCCGGAAGCGACTGATGGAATCGGTCGGGATCTTCATCTTCGGCCTCTTCATCACCGCAATCGTCACAGCAGCCTGCGGCCTGATCATCTACGGACTGATCTCCGAGCGCCGCGAACGCGAGGAGCTGGCTGAGAGCCGCCAGCCCGACTCTTCCCCGTAGGGCCTGACCGAAAAGCGGATTCCCCACGGCTGCCCGGGCCGCTGGTACCCTGAGCGGGAATTGAGGGCTTCATCAGGGGTAAGGGGTCCCGGGGAGCGGCAGGGAACGAGACGAAGGGGGTCATGGAGATGAGCGGAAAGGGATCGACGCGGATCGGGCTTTTCGTCGGATCTTTCGCAGCGATTGCATCTGCCCTCGCCCTGGGTACGAGCGCGGCCCAGGCCTGGACCCCGCCGGCCACGGTGCTCGACCAGACCGTCACCAACCCCCCCACGCCCGGCAATCCCAGCTACGACGGCACCGACTTCGACCAGGCCGTTCTCCAGAATGGATCCTCATTCATCACCTGGAGGGTCCAGCGAACGGCGACCAACGAAATCCATGCCCGTACCCAGAACCGGGAAGGGACCGTCCTCGGCCCGGACACCACGATCCTCAATGTCCCCTCCACGATCACGATCGAGGACTGGCAGATAGCGGCAACCGGCGATGGGGCGATCTTCTTCTGGGTCGAGGAGGCAGAGATTGCCGGGGTCCAGACCTACGCCCTCAGGTACAGGACGATGTCGAGTTCGGGCGTGCTCGGGGCAGTCCAGCAGCTCGACTTCGTTTCGGTTCCGACCACCGAAGGTCAGATTTCGATCGGCGGACTTTCAGCCTCCTCCGGCGGGGGCATCGCCAATCTGGCCTGGACCCTGGTCGACCGAAGGGGACCCGCTTCCTCCAACTGCGACGCCCCCTTCCTGTTCAGTCCGACGACTGGACCCTGCACCCTGACCGAAAAGGTCCGCTTCGCCCGCTTTGGGGCCGATGGGTCCCTGTCCACGGGACCGGGTGACCTGCTCTCGAGAAGCTTCACGGCCGAGAACACCGGCTGCCCAATCGACACCGGTGCGGCCCAGACCAACCTGCTCACCTCCTCGGACGGGACTGCAACTGCACTGATCCGGGACTACAGTCGCCCGCAGGGTGGAGAGGGCACACCTGTCCTCCTCTTCGGCCGGGTCCCTGCCGGCGGACAGGTAACCCCGGCCAAACTCCTGGACCCCTACTCGCCCGAGTACATCCAGTTCTTCGTTCCTTTCCCCTT
>CAITDZ010000196.1 GCA_903891285.1 uncultured Solirubrobacterales bacterium | reverse complement strand
GGCGAGGAGGCGATCGCCCAGCTGGAGATGGCCGGTGAGTACCCGGACGTGGTCGTCGGCTGCGTCGGCGGGGGGTCGAACTTCGCCGGTATCGCCTTCCCGTTGCTCCGGAAGAAGCTCAAGGAAGGACTCGACACGAGATTCCTCGCGGTCGAGCCGGCCGCCTGCCCGACGCTCACCAAGGGCATCTACGCCTACGACTTCGGCGACACGGTAGGGATGGCCCCGATGATGCCGATGTACACCCTGGGCCACGACTTCGTGCCGCCGCCGGTCCACGCCGGTGGACTCCGGTACCACGGCGACGCCCCGATCCTCTGCGCCCTGGTCAAGGAGGGCCTGATCGACGCCGAGGCGATCCCACAGACCGAGGCATTCGAGGCCGCGGTCACCTTCGCCCGCGCCGAGGGAATCATCCCGGCGCCGGAACCGACCCACGCGATCCGGGCCGTGTTCAACGAGGCCGAGGAAGCAAAGCAGGCCGGCGAGGAGCGGGTCATCCTGTTCAACCTCTGCGGTCACGGCCATCTCGACCTGGCCGCCTACCAGGCCTTCATGTCGGGCGAGCTCGAGGACCTGGAGTTCTCCGAAGAGGAGATGCAGCGGGCGCTCGAGTCGCTGCCCGAGGCGCCCTCGGTCGCCTGAGCTGCGGGGACCGGGAAACGGAACGATACGGAGCAAGGGATGCCAGCGATCGAGTCGAAGATGATGCCCCTCGGGACCCCGGCGCCCGACTTCTCCCTCCCGGACCCGTCCGGGGCCGTCCATTCCCTTGCCGACGCCGGTGAGGCCGGAGCGGTGGTGGTCGCCTTCATCTGCAACCACTGCCCGTACGTCCAGCACATGGCTCCTGCCCTCTCCGGGGTTTCCGCGGAGCTGATCGACCGTGGGGCCGCCGTGTTCGCGATCAACGCGAACGATGCCGAGCTGTACCCGGACGACTCACCGGAGAAGATGGAGCGTGAGTCGGCGGTCCACGGCTACCCCTTCCCCTACCTGGTCGATGCAGACCAGTCGGTGGCGAAGGCATACGGCGCCGTCTGCACACCGGACCTGTTCGTCTTTGACCGGGACCGCAACCTCGCCTACCGGGGCCAGTTCGATTCGACCCGGCCCTCGTCCGGGGGCCCGGCGACCGGGGTGGACCTGGCCAATGCGGTGGACGCCGTTCTGGCCGGGAAGCCGGCACCAGAGCCGCAGCTGCCGAGCCTCGGCTGCTCGATCAAGTGGAAGCCGGGGAATGAGCCCGATTAGCCCGACCCGGAGCCGTCGGCCCCGTCCGGCCGCCGATCTACATTCGAACACCGACCCAGCCAGACGACAAACGACCCAACCGACCGGAGGAAAGCTGCCCAGATGAAGAGCCTGACCAGGATCGCCCTCGCACTCACACTCACCGCCGCCCTCACCCTCGGCGTGGTCGCCTGCTCCGACGATTCGGGGTCGGGCAACGAATGGCGGATCGGTCTCGAGGCTCCGCTCTCGGGTGACCTCGAGGTCCTGGGTTCGGGAATGCTCAAGGGCGCCCAGATGGCGGCCAACGAGATCAATGAGTCTGGCGGCCTGCTCGGCAGGGAAGTGACGATCGTCCCGATCGACGATGCCGGAGATCCGGCGACCGGAGTCAAGTCAGCCAACGAGGCGATCAAGAAGGGCCTCGACGGCGTGGTCGGCCCCTACAACTCGGGCGTCGGGATCGAGACCCTGCCGCTCTACATCAAGGACGGTCTGGTCCCGATCCGGCTGACTTCCGACGACTCGACCAACGGCCTCGGCTTCACCCTTCAGCCGATGACCTACCAGATCGCCCCGGTCGCGACCAAGGCGATGGATGAGTGGCTAGGGGCAAAGACCGTCGCGATCGCCTATGACAAGACCGAGGCCTACACCAAGACCCAGGCGAGCTCCGTCCGGGCCGACCTCGAGTCCGCCGGGGTGGACGTGGTCGCCTACGAGGGGATCGAGCCGGGCAAGGACGATTACTCGAAGGAGGTCGGCAAGCTCGCCGGCACCGGCGCCGACGTCGCCTACCTGGTCACCTATTTCCCTGAGGGCGGCCTGATCGCCAAGGAGATGTTCAACCAGAAGGTGAAGACCCAGTGCATGGCCGACTACGGCGCCTACGACAACGGCTTCATCGAGACTGCCGGCCAGAAGGCGGCGGCCAAGTGCCCGGTCGTCGGCGTACCGGCGCCGTCCGACTTCAAGGGGTCAACCAACTACGTCGAAGCCTACGGTTCCGAGTTCGACGAGGACCCGGGCACCTGGTCGCCCTACACCTACGACTCGGTCAACTTCCTGGCCGAGGGTGTGAGGCAGGCAAAGGGCTTCAAGGCCGGACCCCTGGAGAAGGCCCTCGATGGCGTCAAGGGCTGGAAGGGCTGGACCGGTTCGGTCACGATCAACCCGAAGAACGGGACCCGCGAACCGGGGACCGTAGTGGTTGTCACGACCAACTCCTCCGGCGCCTTCACCGTGGACGACGACTGGGCCAAGACGGTCGGCGCTCCCTACGGCAACGGCTGATCCCGGGCGGGCCCCGGCTCGGCTATCAGGAGTCGGTTCGGGGTACGACCAGCACCGCGCAGCCGGCATCGGCAACGACCCCTGAGGAAGTCGAGCCGAGCAGTACCCGCCTGACCGGCCCGTAGCTCCGCGAGCCCAGGCAGAGCAGGTCGAGATCTCCGTCGGAGGCAGACCTCAGCTCCATGATCGCATCGCCGTCGACCATCAGAGGCTCGGGCATCGTTCCGACGGGGACCTTTGCCACGGCGTCATCGAGCGACTTCTGGGCAGCCTCGCGAGAGGCATCGGCCAAGTCGGCCATCACGGTCCCGGCGGTCCAGTGACCCCAATAGTCGGCGAAGTCGGTCGCGACCGAAATCACCTTCAGGGGACCCTCTCCGGCAAAGGCTGCCGCAACCCCGATAGCCCGGTCGGACTCCGGGGTTCCGTTGACCGCGACAGCGACCTTCCCGATCGAAGCACCGGAGGCGTAGCCGACGGGGGCGAGCAGGACTGCGGCCTCCCCGCCGCTCATCAGTTGGTGGGCCTTGTGCCCGGCCCGGACCCGGCCCGGGTCCGTCCGGGCGCAGCCGATCACGATCAGGTCGGCTCCCTCGGACTCCGCTACCTGTTCGAGCCCGAAGGCGGGAGAGGTCGCTTCGCTGATCACGACCGAGGCGCCTAGCGGTTCGGCCGCTTCCTCGGCAGCGGCCTTTGCCCCTTCGGAAAGGGTGGTGTAGGCATCGGCAGGAAGGGATGGGGCGAAGTTGCCGCCAACCGGGGATGGAACCGTGGTCACCACGGTAAGGGCCGAATCGAACCTGGACGCGACCTGACCGGCCAGGGCCAGAGCGTCTCGGGAGCCTTCGCTTTGGTCGTATCCGACGACGATCTTCTCGAACATCGCTCCCCCTACCTCCTGTTCGTCGCTCGACAAGGGAAGGATCAAACTACCGCAACGTCGGCCAGTCCGTTCGGAGTTCCGTCCTAGGAGACCCTGATCGGGGTCCCGACCGGCACGAGCTGCCGGAGCGAGCGAAGGGCCCAGTCAGGCGTGCGGATACAGCCGTTGGATGCCCTGGTCCCCCAGGGGACCCTCAAGGATCCGTGGCGACCGTGAAAGGCAACGCGGCCGGGACCTCCGAGGTAGGTCTCGTGGACCTCGGAATGGGCGGTCATCTCGATTACCCAGGGTCGAAGGTCATCCGATACCCGATAGAAGTCGTGGACTGCGAAAAGGCCCTCCGGGGTAGGTGTTGCCGGCGCCCCCACGACCACCCGAACCTTCCAGACCAGGTCTCGGTCGCGGAAGACGGCGAGCATGCGTCTTTCGAGGGAGACATGGATTCGGTACCGGGCGTCCACGGTGTAGGCCTGACTCGCCCGGATCCAGCCGACGTTGTCATTCGGTCGCTCGCCGATCCTCACCCCGAACCAATCGATCCCCCCGACCGGCCGCTTCGTGAGCAAGAGGAACCCGGCAACTTCGCCCCCGCGGGTCTCCGCCGAGACCTTCCCGATCGGCTCGCCACCGGGTTCGGCGGAGTAGGGCACCTTGAGCTTGACGGGCCGGACGATCTCCCAGGCCGAGGCCTGCGCCGCACCAACCAGCAGAACGGCGGCCACCAGGACCAGCGTCTTTCCCACCCTGGACATCACCTGCATTCTGCCACTTTCCATCGCCCAGCTCGCCCCTTTCCCTGATTCAAACAGGGCGCCTACCGGAGTGGAGCGGTGTAGAGCGACTCATACCGTGCACCCTCGGAGTCGAGGTGGGACCGGTAGAGGGTGATCGTCTCGGGAGGGAACTCCAATGTGGGAGCTGGCGGAAGCTTGCTCCGATCCGGGCGAACTCCCCGACCGACCCGGCCGACGGTCAAGTGGGGGAGGAAACCCTGCCGTTCCGGCTCCCAACCGGTGAGGGTTCCAAGGCCCTGGACCAGCTCGGACCGGAGTTCCCCCAGGCTCCCCGATGCTTCCCGGACCTCGAGGGCGAGCGCCCTCGGCCTCCGTTTCGGCAGCCAGAGCGGTGGACCCCCCGCGATCTCGCCTACCCCCCGCAGGGCGCGATCGATCGCCTCGGCCAGCAGATCGACTTCGGCGAGGGGGCGGGTTCCGAGGAAGGCGAGGGTAAGGTGGATCGAGTCCGGGGGGATCGGCCTCAAGCCCCGATTTGTCCGGGTGACCTCACGACCCCAGGCTGCCGCCTCCTCCCTCGCCACGGACGGTGGATCGAGCGAGATGAACATCCGGGCCTCGCCTTGGGTGCCTCCGGACTCCTTGGCCTTCATTGCCTCAGGATAGGTAGGTCGATCGACCGCCAATCGGCCTCGATGGCCGGTCGGTGAGAAGATCAGCCGATGAATGCGAGGGGAGACTGAGGTTGATCGAGATCGCGATCATCGCCGGGGTCGTTTTTTTCTATGGGCTGGTCTCGCGCAGCCTGCTCAAGGTCAACGTATCGGCCCCGATGTTCTTCGTTGCGGCGGGGATCCTCTTCGGCACTTCGATCCTCGGGCTGGCCGAGCTCAACCCGATCAGCAAAGTCGGTCTGGTAGTTGCCGAGCTGACCCTGGTGATCGTCCTCTTCTCCGACGCCTCCCGGAGCAACGTGAGCGGCCTGAGGGGTGACAGTGCCCTGGCCGGGCGCCTCCTGGTCATCGCGATGCCGTTGACGATCGCGATCGGAGTCGCAGGCGCGGCGGTCCTCCTGGTCGGCATGGATTTCTGGGAGGGGGCGATAGTGGCGGCGATCCTCGCACCGACCGACGCCGCCCTGGGACATCCGGTGGTGACCAGCAAGCTCGTCCCCGAGAAGATCCGGGAGACGCTCAACCTCGAGTCCGGACTGAACGACGGCCTCTCGATCCCGTTCCTGCTCGTCTTCATCGGTCTCGCCCTCGAGGAGGTCTCGGTTCGGGCGACCGACACGGTCGTCTTCGCCGTCGAACAGATCGGGTTCGGGGTGCTCGCCGGTCTGGTGATCGGCTGGGCTGGGGGCTGGCTGGTCAGCCAGGCGATCAAGAGAGGGGCAATGACCTGGACCTTCCAGCGCCTGGCGATGGTCGCACTGGCGATCGGGGCTTGGGCCGTCGCCACGGGAATCGACGGCAACGGCTTCATCGCGGCCTTCGTTGCCGGGCTCGCCGTCGCCCGGTTCCAGCCCTCGTTCGGCGGGCCGATCCTCGATTTCGCCGACCGCGAGGGGCAGCTCTTGAGCCTGATCGTCTTCTTCGTCTTCGGGACGGCTGCGATCGGCTACCTCGCCCCGCTCGATTTCGGAATCGTTGCCTTCGGGATCCTCGCCCTCACACTGATGCGGATGGGCCCGGTTGCGATCGCCCTTTCGGGCACCTGCCTGAGCCGGGCCTCGATCGCGTTCATCGGCTGGTTCGGGCCGCGCGGACTCGGCTCGATCATCCTGCTCCTGGTGGTGATCTCGGAGGAGCCGAACCTCCCGGCGCTCGACGTGGCGATAGCGGCGACCACGATCACTGTCCTCCTGAGCGTCTTCTTCCATGGGATCTCCGCCGGCCCGCTCTCGGTTCTCTACGGGAAGAAGGTGGCGGAACTGCCCCCGGATGCCCCGGAGTTCGGTCCGGTCGGCAAGAGCCCGATCCGGCGCTCCGGCTAGTCGGGGACTACTGGCTCGGGTCGACCGACCACTCGAGCATGAAGTCGCCGAACCCATCGAGGAAGAGGTTCGGGTCGAATGCCTGGGAAGGCGCCAAACCGCCCGAAGGCTCGATGTCCCCACAGGCCGAGGCGATCGCCCCCTTGACGATCAGGGCGGCGGTGATCCCGTAGACGTCCCGGCCGGTGATCCGGCCGCGTCGGGTCGTCCCGTCCGCGGCCCGGACCTCGCAGGCGATCGTGAACCGGGCCGCCGCACGATCCTCCTCGTCCGGGCCTTCCGGAAGGCGGGAGATCAGCGAACCGGCGAGCTTCCTGACCGGGGTCCTCATCAGCAGGCCGGCCGGGCGGGCGATCATCGGGGTGAGGTCGGTCAGCGGGCCGGGCGCGATCGAGCTGGCGCTCAGCATCGTCTCGACGGTGCGGACGTCGAGGTGACGGGGGAGCATGATCTGCTCGCCGGCCGGGTAGCGGGTCATCGCCTGTTCCCCGAGCGGCGGGCCGAAGTCGAACTCTCCCCGACTGATGCTCTGCGGGGCCGGCACCAGTCGGCTGTCCTTCCACTGCAGGTCGCCTCCCTTGATCATCTCGAGCGCCGAGAGCATCGTGCCGCGGGTCATCTGGAAGGAGGTGGCGTAGGCGAGCCGGACCGTGTCGAGTCGTCCGAGTCCGGCCGCGGTCAGCGAGGCGATCATGTCGCCGGGTACGTAGTCGAAGCCCATCCCCGGGATCACTGCCGTGTTCCCTCGAGCGGCCCGCGGTCCGTAGGTGTCGTAGGCCAGCCGGATGAAGGGCTGCTCGCCTGTCGTATCGAGGTAATCGGTCCCGGTGGCGACCGCTGCTTCGAGAACCGGTTCGCCGTGAAGGGTGAACGGGCCGGCGCAGGCGATCACCGTTGAGCAGTCGTCGAGCAGGTCCCTCAGCCCTGCACCATCATCCACCGTGACAGCCCTGGTCGGGGGCGAAGGGTCCAGCGACCGGGCCAGG